>JAAZXD010000066.1 GCA_014240355.1 Roseibacillus sp.
CCGAGGCCCGCTACAACTTCGGAGGCGGGGGCTGGTTTGACGCTAGGATCCTGATGTCCGAGGACGGGGGCGGAGCCCAGTCGGCCGCTGACATCGGCTTCGGGTTCTCGAGCGATGAGAATGCGTCGGGACCGGGATCCTTCGGCGGGATCGGCTACGTGCCCGGCTTCGGGCAGAATGGCGGCCAGGCTGTCTTTGACCGCGATGCCAACGGGGATAGCTGGGGTTCGCTTATCATCGTTCCGGAAACCATAGATGCCTACCAGTTTAAGGTGAGCAGTCCGGACGGTGGTGTGAATCTCGAGTTTTCCTGGAACAGCTTTGCTGGTCAGGAGTACTCGATTGTGAGCACCAATGACCTGGCGGCTAATCCCAATTCCTCCACCTGGCCGGTGGTTCCCGGGGTGGAGGGTATAGCAGCCACCCCACCGCGGAATGTGATCTCTATTCCGAAGCCATTGGATCCCGTGCGATTCTACAAGCTCATTGGAGGCCCCATCCCGCCTCTGTTCTTTGATGATTTCGAGTCGGGGCAGGGTGGTTGGACAACCCGGGAGGACGACCAGGAGCGCAATACATTGTGGGAACTGGGAATCCCGTCGGGAACGACTGGTCCGCTCAGCGGGGCGGGCAACTCGGCCAACGCCTGGTCGACGAATCTGGGAGACTATGGTCCGAATTCCGATATCTCCCTCCGGTCGCCCGCGATTAACCTGGGTAACGTGCCGTCGGCGCAGGTGACCTTCGATGTCTACCGCGATGCCGATGGATTTGCCGACACGGCTGTTCTGCGATTCCTGCGTGCTACAGATGAGGTGCAATTGGGCCCAGAAATCGCTATGGATATGACCATCTTTGACATCGACTGGGTCACGCTCAACATAGCGGTCGTCCCGGAAGCCATCGGAGAGAATGTCATCATCGAATGGAACTTCGTCAGTGACGGGAGTCTGGATTACTTCAGCGGATTCTCGATCGACAATGTGGGAGTAGATGCGGACTGACCGCGGTTCCTCCTGAGTTCCACCGCTTCGCGCGACCGGCGGGGCCCGGTTGTCGACCGGGTCACGCGGGGGCGGAAGTTCCTCATGGCGGGATTCCCTATGCCGCTTTGAGCTATCGGGTCCGCCGGGGGGTCTCCGAGATCGGTTACACGGTGGAAACTTCCGAGGATCTTGTCTCCTGGGAGACGGGCGAGGGATTCACCTGGCAGGTCGGAGTGCCTGTTGACAACGGGGATGGGACGGAGACGGTCACGGTTCGCACCCTTATTGACCTCACCGCATCCCCACGACGGTTTCTCCGGCTTCGGGTGGGTCTCGGTGGTTGAGGATCCGGCTTAGCCGGGATACCAGATCCTGCGGGGATCATCTTCAGCGCGCTGGTAGTCCCAGGCGCGGTCAATGAGTTGCGCCAGGTTTACCTGCGGGCGCCAACCGAGAAGAAACTTGGCCTTGGAATTATCAAGCCAGGTGCTGTGGAATTCGGTGGCGAGATCGACGGTGGGAAGCCCACGTGACTCGGCCAGGTAATTGCCGACCTCGCGATAGTCGACCGGTTCATCCATGCAGATGTTGAAGGTTTCCTGGCGAGCCTCTTCAGGATGCAGAAGGGCGGCGATCATGGAGGAAACGAGGTCATCAAGATGGACAAAGTTGCGCTTCACCGGGGTCCCCGCGGGATCGAGCATGACGGGGATCGTTCCATTGGCGGCGTAGGCGGCAGCCTGCTCCGGGTTTACCAGATCGCTCCAGCGGGGTCCTCCGAAGACGTCCGGCCCGAAGCTCAGGGTGTGCTTGAAGTCGTCCTTCTCCATGATCCAGGGAGCGCGGAGGCAGCAACCGGCGAAGTCGTACTGGATGCAGTACTGCTCGAGCATGACTTCCTCAAGGACCTTGGAGAGGGCGTAGCAGCCGGGGTAGGCGCTGTGAGCCTGGGTCTCGGTGACCGGGATGGGATGAGGATAGAAGAAGTGCCCCATCCCGGCGTCGCCTCCGATGAGAATGAACTGTTCGAAAGTTGCGCTGGAACGGCAGCCTTCGAGGAGCCAGAAGAGCCCTTTCACGGTAACGTCCATGACGTCGTCGGGAGTCTCCTTGCAGGTGGCGAGATGGAGAACGTGGGTGACGCCGTCGAGGGCGCTCTCAACGTCGGCGCGGACGGCCATGTTTCCCTGAACGACGTCAAGGCGATCACTTCCAGGAAGGACACGGTTGTGGCAGAAGGCACGGATGGTGGCCCCGGGCAGTTCGTTGCCGTCGAGGATGCGATCAATAAAGGTCCGGCCCACCTTGCCGGTTGCTCCGGTTACGAGAATGTTCATGGAAGAGGAATCCCGGTTGCTGGTTCTCAATTATTCGGTGTCCGTTGGGATGCCCTGTTGGACCCGGGACAGGTTGAAGCGTATGAGGGTATTGCTCCAGGAGGGCATGTAGATGATGCCTTCACTGGGGCGGAGAGCAGGAGACCAATACGGAGGATCCGGAGCATGGTGAAAAGGAAGCGAGGGACGGGGTCGGGCGCAATGCGAAACCTGAGTAAAGGGGGACCGTGATCGGAGGTGAGGATCCGGTATGCCGCGGCCGGGAAACCGGAAGAGTCCGGGCCATCGGGCGCACGGCTAGGGCGTCAATACCGCTTTCACGATCTCACGGGAGTGCATGGTTTCGAAGGCGGTGTGCCATTGCTTCAGCGGCCAGGTGCCGCCGAGGGCCGGGGTGACATTGATCTGACCGCTGGCCATCATGGCGACGACGGCTTCCCAGATGGGCCAGTTGTGACTGAAGCTGCCCTGCAGGGTGACATTCTTCTGGACCAGCGGATCGAGGCTGAAGTTGAGGGGTTGGGGGCCCCATCCCACCTTGCTGATCCATCCGGCCGGTCGCACCACATCGATGGCAACCTTGAGAGCAGCGGAGGCCCCGGCGGCATCGATGACGCCATCACAACCCAGTCCGTCCCGTTCGCGGGCCCATTCCTCCACTCCCTCGACGAGAGGAGTGCAGCCGTATTTCTCTGCAATGCGGAGGCGGGAGGCATCCGAGGGCAGACCAGCTATTGCCACCTCGGCACCCGCCAGTCTGGCGAGGTGGGCCGAGAAGATGCCGATCGGTCCTGGTCCCATTACAAGGACTCGGTCGCCGGGCTTGACCTTCCCGTTGTTGATCACTGCGTTGTAGGCCACGCAGCACGGTTCCGTGAGGGCTGCGTGCTCGAAGGGAACCCCTTCGGGCAGGCGATGCAGGATGCGCTGGGGCACGGCAACGAAGCTGCGCATGGCGCCGTCGACGAGGGCACCGTAGCCCTGTCGGGCGGGATCGAGGTTGTAGAGCCCGCGGCGGCTGAGGGGACTGTGTGGATCGATGGTTGCGGAAGTTTCGCTGATGGCCCGGTCGCCCTCCTGCCATCCGTTGACGTCGGCACCGATCTCGCGGATGACTCCGCAGAACTCGTGACCAAGGACTACGGGGTAGTTCATTTCCCAGCTGATGCCACCCTGCCACATGTGGAGATCGCTTCCACAGACGCCTACCGCCGCCACCTCGAGGAGAACCTCGTCCGGTCTGATAGTGGCCTTCGGGATTTCCCGGAGCTCCACGCTAAGGGGATCGGCGGCGTAGTTGACGAGGGCAAGATCGGCTCTGGAATCGGACATCTCTGAGTCTGTTACTAGTGGCGGGGATGGTAGTTGGCCTTCACTTCTTCGACGTAGTGAGTGAAGGCGGCGAGGGGATCGTCGGCTTCGGTTAGTGGATGACCGATCACGAAATAGTCCGCCCCCATGCGGGCTGCCTGCACCGCATCTTCCACTCCGAAAGTGGCCACGCCCACCGGACCGGCCGTCGCTTCCAGGGTCGCGGCCAGCCATTGGGTGGAGTTACGGGTGGGATCGGCGCGTCGTTCGTCGGCACTGTAGTGAAGATAGACGAGATCCGCACCCCAGTCGTGGCATTGTCTGGCCCGTCCGGCCTGGTCGGTAGCGCCGATGGTGTCCGCCACCACCCCGATGCCGAGCTTCTTTCCTTCCTCGATGGCGGAGCGGACGGTTGCGTCGGAGGCATTGGCACAGACTGTCATGAGATGGGCCCCCTGATCCCTGGTACGCTGGACATTCTTGAAACCCGAGTCCATGGTCTTGTAGTCGACAATCACCGGCATTTCAGGGAAGGCGCGGACCAGTTCTCCGATGGGAGCGAGACCCTGGCAGGTCACGAGGGGTGTGCCGATTTCCAACCAGTCGAAGCCGGCCTCCACCGCCGTGGCGGCCATCTCCAGAGCCTCCGCGGTGGTAGGATAGTCGAGGGCAATCTGGGTGATCGGGAAGCTCAGCTCCATCGGGGTGCAATCTGGGGGGCAGATCGAGGCAATGCAATCCACTTGTCCTGCACCCTGGGGGAGCTCCGTTCTGCGAGGGCGGGCGATTACGAGCTGGCTCGCCGGGTTGGCCTCCCCCCCCGGCGTCCCAGTGGGTGGATGGCCTGCGGGAACTTGAGTGAGCCGGGAATGGGAGTTGCCTGATAATGATGGCGCCGATTTCCGGGAGAGGCAAGGGGACGACTCTCGATTGCAGGAAAGTCCGGAACAACCTAATCCAACGCGGTAGGTCTGGGTGCTCGCTGGGGGGAGTTCCCTTCAGGAGGAGACAAAACTTATCCGTGACGGGGTGAGAGAAATGTCAGAGCCTCCGCATGCATGTCCTGGGCACGAACAGTTGCAAGGCTCTTCTGGTTGTGGACCGTGCTCGGAACCCTGTGGGCCTGGTTCTATCCCGCTCATTTTGTCTGGTTCGTGAAGGAGACCGTGCCAGGAACAGATCTCAGGCTCGTTCCGGTTGGTCTCGGAGTGATCATGCTGGGGATGGGGCTCACCCTGAGCTTCGAGGACGTCAGGCGGGCACTGGCCCTGCCGAGGGCGGCGGCCATCGGAGTGGGGGCACAGTTTCTCATCATGCCCTTCCTCGGGTGGAGCGTGGCCACGCTCTTCGGGTTGGACGAGGGCCTCAAGCTGGGTCTCATCCTGGTGAGTTGCTGTCCGGGCGGAACGGCCTCCAACGTGGTGAGCTATCTCGCGCGCGCCAACGTGGCCCTGAGCGTACTCATGACGATGTGTTCGACGGTGCTGGCCATCGTGCTCACGCCCTACCTCACCAAGGGCTATGCCGCCCTCTCGGTCTCGATTCCGGTCGATGCCTGGGCCATGCTGCTCAACATGCTTGCCATCGTGTTGCTGCCGGTGGTGGCAGGGGTGGTGGCAAACCGCTTCCTCGGTGCGAGGGCCCGCGTGGTGGTGGGAGAAGTTTCGCCGCTTGTATCCATCGCGGTGATCGTCCTCATCGTCGGTGGCATTGTGGGGGCGAGCAGGGACCTCATCCTGGAGAACTTCGACATGCTCCTGTTGGCGGTCTTCGTCCTGCACATGGCTGGGTTTCTCCTGGGATATCTCCTGGCCCGTCTCCTGCGACTGGGCGAGAGCGAGCGGCGGACGGTCTCGATTGAGGTGGGGATGCAGAACTCAGGACTCGGAGCCACCCTGGCCAAGTTGCATTTTGCGGCCCTGCCGGGGGCGGCCATGGTGTGCGCCATTTCCGCCCTCTATCACTGCCTGATAGGCAGTGTGTTGGCCAGTATCTGGCGTGCCCGCCCACCCCGCGAGGAAGCCTCGACGGATGCTGACTGGCAGGAGAATTCGTAGGGTCGCGATCATCGTGGGCTTGCGTCACCTGCTGGTTGGTTGTACCGCGCGCGCCATGATAACCAACACTCGTCTTGCCATCATTCTCTCTTCGTTGTTGCTCTGTGTGACCGTCTCTGTCCGGGCGGAAAATCTCGGTGAAATCCTCGAAAGGGCCGAACTCGGCGCTCTGGTAGGAACCTGGGTGGACGAGGATTCCAACGGCGAAGCGATTTCGCTTACTTACGCTTGGCGTATTGAGAATTACGTTCTGGCCTTGAGCGTAAAGAGGCCCAACAACAACTCGGAGGCCATGATTGCGGTCGATCCCAAGACCGGTGAGGTCGTGCATGTTACGGCGAATGAAAAGGGAGGAATGGGCCGTGGAAAGTGGGTCGAGGAGAATGGTGTGGCCACCCTGAATCTCAAGGTTGCCAACGCAGAGAAGGAAGAAATGGCATTCAAGATCACCCACCGGATCGTTGACAACAAGCAACTCGTGGTAGGGCTCAAGAATGTTGAGGCCGACGAAGGGGGGGAGATGATCCTCGTGCGCAAGGCAGAATAGGATTCCCGTTTTACGCGGTGTGGATCGCCCGGGCAAGACGCTGAAATTCGGCGCCAAACTGGGCGATCCGGTCGCAAATTTCACTGCTCAGTTCTCCACTCTCGGGAATGTCATCCCCTCCTGCGTAGACAAAGCGGGGCAGGATGATGGTGCGGAAGTCCAGCATGAGGCTGTTGGCCACCGCCATGACGGACATGTAGCTGTGATCACCCCCGGCCGCACAGAGAAATCCTACCACCTTTTCGGTCAACTGGCGGCCCGCCAGTTCAATGGCGTTCTTGGCGGCCGCATTTATGTCGTAATTGTAGATCGGTACTGCGAAGACGACGGCATCAGCCGCGGTAAAAGCCTCCTGCAATCTCTGCGTGGCGGGGTCTCCGTAGGCTGCGCCGCCGTCACAGGGAGGCAATGCGAGTTCCCGCAGGTCGAGGGTGGCGATTGCCACGTCCCCGTCAGTTCGCCAGAGGGATTCCAGTTGGCTGGCCAGTCGGCGACTCTTGCTGTCGGCATGCAGACTGCACGAAACGATTAGGATCTTCATCGGGACAGAGTATCGATGAATCTCCGGGTGTTTCAATACTCCGGGGGGAGGAATGAGTTGACATTGAGAATTCCGAGCCAAGTCTCCCAGCCATGCTCAAGCGCACAATTGCGGCCTGTTTTCTCATGGCTTCCCTGTCCACGTGGATTCCGGCACAAGAACCAAAGTTGGAATCCGACCGGGAGAAGGCCTCCTACCTCATCGGTCGCAATATCGGGGAGACCATCAATCGGGACGGCATCGAGTTGAGCATTGAGAATCTTGTCATTGGTCTGCGTGAGGGGCTCACCGGGAAGGATTCCAGGATCACGGAAGCGGATGCCATGAAAGTCATGGAGAAGTTCCAGGCTGAGATGCAGAAGCAGGCGGAGTCGAAGGCGGCCTCAGCCGGGGCGGACAACCTCGCGGCGGGCACGAAGTTCCTCAATGACAACAAGAAGCGTGAGGGCGTGAAAGTTACGGAGACCGGCCTGCAGTATGAAGTCCTCTCCGCTGGGAAGGGAGAGAAGCCCACTCCGCTTGACACGGTCTCGGTTCATTATCACGGAACCCTGATGGATGGCACGGTCTTCGACAGTTCCGTCGAACGCAAGTCGCCAGCCACTTTCCCCGTCAATGGGGTGATCGCTGGTTGGACCGAAGCTCTCCAGTTGATGCAGGTGGGTGCAAAATACAAGCTCTTCATCCCTGCCAACCTCGCCTACGGCAAGGCTGGGGCAGGGCGGGACATCGGACCAAATTCCACCCTGATCTTCGAAGTGGAACTGCTCTCGATCAAGGGGCAGGAAAAGGAAGCGGTCCCCAAGTTGAAGTAGGGTTCGTTCCTGGACGATTTGTTGCAGGGGACTCCTTTCAGGGAGTCCTCTTTTTTGCGCCGGGGTCCTGGCGTGGTTTCCGCAGTCGCTCCCGGACTACTTCTGCCAGGTATTTCACCGGCAGGGAGCCGTTGGCGAGGACGGCTTCGTGGTAGCGCCCGAGATCAAAGTCCCCGCCCTGCTCCCGCTGGATCTCCCGGCGCAATTCACAGAGCGCCATCCGGCCCACGAAGTAGGTGCTCAACTGCACGGTGGACTGCTTGGAGCGAATGATCTTGAGGCGAGCCTCGCCCTCGGACTGGAATGATTGATTCATGAGAAAGTCGAGGGCCTCCTCGTCATTCATGGAGGTGCAATGCATGCGGTGGTCGAGGATGGCATTGGCCACCGCCCGAAGGTAGAACTTGAGTTGAGTGAGACGCAGGGCGAGATCTCCTTCACCATAGCCCTGGTCGAGCATCATCTGCTCGGTGTAAACCGCCCATCCCTCTATGAAGACACCTGAGAGCAGGAGGCGGCGGATGGGGGAGGTCTCGCGATTGTGATAGGCGAGTTGCACATAGTGGCCGGGGTAGGCCTCGTGGATGGTGAGGATCTGCAGCATGTGCCGGTTGTATTCCTGCAGGAAGCTCTCCACCCGTTCGGGGTCCCAGTCGGCAGGCGGGGGGCTGATCGCGTAGATCGTCCTGTTCTCGGGGTCGAGGGGCGGTGCGGGCTGGATGTAGGCCAGCGAGTTGCCGCGGTGGAACTCCGGCATTTCCATGAGTTCGCACTGGTCGGGATCCGGCAGGCGCAGGATGTCGTTATCTGTGATGAATTTTTTCAGCTTGTCCACGGTGGCCCGGGCGTCGGCAAGAAGGCTCCCGGGGTCGCCGTGTTCCCGGCCGATGGAGGCGAGAACCCGGGTGATGGTCTCATGGTGTCCGGTTTCGTCATCGGGAGGGAGGGGCATTCCGGGGTGATACCTGCTCCAGAGTTGTCGGGCGGTGACATACATCTCGTCCGTGACACGGCGGAACTCGTTCTCGGCCCGAGTGAGGACCTCGTCGGCGGTGATGCCAGCATTGACGGCGAACTGCAGTTTGCGATCGAACTTCTCCTTTCCCATCCGCCAGTCCCCGGTGGCACGTTCGCGTAGATCCGTTTCAAGAAACTGCTGGTAATCTCTCAGGTGGGGGAGGAGATCCGCCGCGGCCTGGCGCACATCCTCCTGCAGCGGGGAGTCTCCGATCAGGTCGTAGATGCCCTTTTCGTAGAAACTGATCACCCCGCGGTTCTGGCCGATGCTTGTTTCAAGCACAGGGAGGGGCGGATTGGTGAGCGTGCGCCGGGCCTCGGCGATCACTCCCGGGAGTTGCCGCATGCGTGCGATGACATTGGAAATGTTCTCCTCGTGGGGAAGGCTCGACTGGGTGAGAAGGCTGTAGACGCTGCCACTCAGGTAGTGGTTGTAGCTCCGGGGATCCTCCTCGAATCCGGGAATATTTTCTGCCAGCCAGATCTGCTCTTCGAGATCGTGCCGGAAGACCTCATGGTCAATCTGGGCGGGGCGGCTGAGACTTTCGTAGTCGATCTGGTCCGTGAATCTTTGGAGGGTTTGCCGCTGGGCCGCGGTGCGGGTCTGTCGTGCTTCCCTGGAAAAGTCCCCGAGCTGGTCGTCATAGCGGTGGTCTCCCAGTTGGCTGGCATGGACCGGGCACTGGCGCAGGTAGTCTTCCAGATACTCGCTGAAGAATTGATGGAACTTCTGATCGGACATCTGTTCTCCGGGGTAGGGCCAGTAGTGAGATCAAGGGAACCGTGTCACTGTTGGCTGTGCCAGAGCGGCCCTTGCGGTCCGAGGTCCATCCCGGTGGACATCCAGAGGACGAGCAGACCGGTCCACACCACTGCGATGACCAGGGCGTAGGGAAGCATGAGGGCGATCAGGGTTCCGATCCCGCCCTTGGGTATGTCCTTCTGCATGAAGACCAGGATGATGACGACGTAGGGGTTGAAGGGGGGTGATGATGTTGCTGCAGGGAGGATGAGGGAAGAGAGCTCCCTTGTCAGTCCTCTCTTCCGGGTTTGTCCCCAACCGGGCACATTTGAGGAGAAGAGGGCTTTTCATGCCCCCAGAGCTCTTCTTAACTGACCACCATGAAGCCCATCCTCTCTCTTGCGTGTCTTGGGGCGTCGGGATCATTCGCCCTGGCTGTCCCGGTGGCCCCGCCCGACCTGAAGGCGAATGCGCTTCCGAACAAAATCGGACTGCATCTCAACGAGTATGGCCTGTCCTGGAAGGGAGAAGGATTCCAGTCCTGGCGGGTCCTCGTGGCCAGCAACCAGGCCCGGTTGGCCGCGGAGGTGGGAGACCTGTGGGACAGCGGACGCGGCATGCCATTTTCAGACTGGGTCGGGGAGGGATCGCCTCCGGTGCGTTATCGCGGGCAGGCCCTCTCCAGTGGAACCACCGTGTGGTGGAAAGTCCGGGGCTTTAATGAGAAGGAGGAAGCTGGCCCCTGGAGCGAATCGCAGGAGCTCAAGGTGCCAGACAGGGAGGAAACCGGTCGCAACCAGGTGGTCCTCGTCGGCGGAACCCTCGTCTCGCGGATGGACAAGCACAGCTACCTTGAGCACGCCATCACGGTGAACTGGCCGGGTCATGACATCAGCTTCCGCAATCTTGGGTGGCCGGCCGACGACGTGTTCGGGACCGCCCGCAGCGAGTTTGGATCAGCTCATAACACACGGTCATGGCAGCCGCCCAAGGGGCAGACCGGATTCGGGTTCGAGAAGTTGAAGGGTCAACTGGCGGAGACCCAGCCCTCTACCATCATGATCGGTTACGGCGCCGAGGCCGCCTTTGCGGATACCGGGGAGAAGATGGCCTTCTTCGAAGCCGGCTACCGGGGCCTGGTGGAGGAGCTGGAGAAGACCGGGGCCAGGCTGATCCTGCTCACTCCGATTGCACAGGTTCCGAGTGGGGCCGTTCTCACCGCAGATCAGGCGGACGTTCATAATGCAAGATTGGCAAAGGCATCCGCCTTCATCCTGGCCCTCGGCAAGGAGCGCGGTCACCTTGCCATCGACCTGCTGAGCGAGAGCCCCTTCGGGAAGGAGGCGGCTTCCTTTTACCAGAACGGGCTCCATCTCAATGGGGATGGCTACCGTAGGTTGGCCGCCCATGTGGGACAGAAGCTGGGGCTTGAGAGCGTGGCCACGGAACCCCTGCGCGGGACTCCCGTGAACCTTGAACGCACGCGCCTGGGGGTTCGCTATGATCTTGCCCTGCACCAGTTGCCGTCCCTCCTCCATGCGCCAGTGGCTTTAGCTGGAAAAGGCACGACCCGTATCTGGATCGATGGGGAGGAAGTCGTGGTCGACGCCCGGGACGGCGCGGTCCGTTCAGGACCCGATTATGAACAGTCGAGCAAGCTGAGGGACGTCATCATCGAGAAAAACAAGCTGCACAGCTACAAGCTCAACCCCATCAACAAGGCCTACATCTTCCTCTTCCGGCGTCATGAGATGGGGCACCTCGCCTACGAGATGAAGGACTTCGACGAACTGGTGAAGGGAAAGGAGCAGGCCATTGCCAACCTGCGGGGGCCGCGTCAGCATCGTTACGAGCACGAGGATTTAAGGGAGTGGAAGCCCCCGCGGAACTACCCGGACCACGAAGTGCCCCGGGACATCCCGGCTCCCGACGTGGCAGCCGAGCTCAAGGCCTTCAAGGTTGCGGAAGGGTTCAAGGTCAATCTCTGGGCCCGGAACCC
>JAAZXD010000670.1:0-213 GCA_014240355.1 Roseibacillus sp.
GGCCCAGCACAAACGCTGGAAGGCTGCCTACGCCGCCGAGAACGCGGCGTTCCTCAACGCCGATCCGAAGCTGGAAGGCGATGCCCTGATGCGCTGGAAGTACCAGCGCTACATCAAGGACTACGTGCGCACGGTCGCCGCCGTGGATGACAGCGTCGGCCGCCTTCTCGACTGGGTCGATGGCCAGGGCCTCGGGCACGACACCATCTTCGT
>JAAZXD010000670.1:223-517 GCA_014240355.1 Roseibacillus sp.
CGCGGGGAGCACGGCTGGTACGACAAGCGATGGATGTTCGAGGAGTCGCTTCGCATGCCGTTGTTGATCCGGTGGCCGCAGCGCATCCGCCCCGGGACCAGGGTCGAGGCGATGGTGCAGAACATCGACTATGCACCGACGTTCCTCGCGGCGGCGGGAATTGAAATTCCGAAGGAAATCCAGGGTCGCAGCATGTTGCCGGTGCTGACCGATCGACCGACACCGTGGCGTGATAAGGTGTGGTACGCCTACTACGAAGAGGGCGAACATGCGGTGCCTCGCCATGAGGGGGTC
>JAAZXD010000671.1:0-280 GCA_014240355.1 Roseibacillus sp.
CCTTGAAGGTGCCGGAGCCAAACCAGGCGGGGGCGTCGTGCTCTACGGGGTTCGCCCAGGCGAGATAATCAAACCAGGCGCGCGTGGCGATGTCGCGGAATACCGCGCGCCGATTCACGTAACCGACCTCGCCGGTTCCGTAGATGTCGTTGAGCAGTTCGTGGTCGTCGGCGGTGTAAAACGACGGCACATGCCGGTGCCACTCGCTCAGGTTACGCCCGCGTTCGAGGTAGGTTTTGTAGTTCTCCCAAACACCGACAACGGTCGGTGTCTTTTGGAC
>JAAZXD010000671.1:296-516 GCA_014240355.1 Roseibacillus sp.
TCGGGCGCCCGGCCAAGCGAGCCGAGTCCCACCTGGTGCAGCCACTCGCTGGCCGGATAGTCGCGGCGGTTCTCGTAGAGCCAATCGCCGTTGAGGATGGCGAAATTCACCTTGTCGCGAACCTGGGCGTTGAGCGTGTCAAAGACCGGCAGGGTGGGGCCGGCGCTGTCGCCGCCGCCGCGTTGGTTGTTGCCGCACGCAAACTCGAACTGGAAATTGA
>JAAZXD010000672.1 GCA_014240355.1 Roseibacillus sp.
ATTTTACTTTTGCCCCGTGACTTGAAGCCGAACGAGCAACGCCCGGTGGTCGTTTGTCAGCACGGCTCGGAGGGACGTCCGCAGGACATTATCGAGGGCGATCATTACGCCTATCACGACTTCGCTGCCAAGCTGGCGGAGCGCGGATTCATCACGTTTTCGCCGCAAAATATGTACATTTTCAAGGATCGTTTTCGCACTCTCCAGCGCAAGGCTAATCCGCTCAAAAAGTCAATGTTTTCAGTGATAATACCGCAACATAAGCAAATCGTTGACTGGCTTAAGACCCTGTCGTATGTGGATAAAAAACGGATCGCATTTTACGGGCTGAGCTACGGCGGAAAAACCGCGATGCGCGTGCCGCCGGTGGTGACCGACTACTGCCTCTCGATCTGCTCGGCGGACTTCAACGAGTGGGTGGACAAGAACGCCTCGACGCGCGATCCGCACAGCTACGTGAACACCGGCGAGTACGAGATCTTTGAGTGGGACCTGGGTAGCACATTCAACTACG
>JAAZXD010000673.1 GCA_014240355.1 Roseibacillus sp.
GTGATTGATGATCGCCTCGGCCATCTTGTCGCCACCGACCTTGATGGACTTGCTGTAGACGATGCCGGCCAGGCTGATGACCGCCACCTCCGTGGTGCCACCTCCGATATCGACGATCATGTTACCGGAGGGTTCGGTGATCGGCAGGCCGGCCCCGATGGCGGCGGCCATCGGCTCCTCGATGAGGTACACCTCTCGGGCGCTGGCGTTCTCGGCGCTCTCGCGGACGGCTCGGCGCTCCACCTCGGTGATGCCGAAGGGCACGCAGATGATGATCCGCGGGCGCACGAGGGTTCGGCGGTTGTGCGCCTTCATGATGAAGTAGCGCAGCATCGCCTCGGTCACCTCGAAGTCGGCGATGACCCCATCCTTCATCGGGCGGATGGCCACGATGGAGCCCGGCGTGCGCCCCAGCATCTCCTTGGCGTCCTTACCGACGGCGAGGACCCGGCGGGAGCCGCGTGCGTCTTTTTGGACCGCCACCACCGAGGGCTCGCACGACACGATGCCCT
>JAAZXD010000674.1 GCA_014240355.1 Roseibacillus sp.
GATTTTCCGGGCGAACAAAAAGAATGGCTTAATTATAATATAATTTCTAAAAAAGGAGTGGATGGAAAAATGCAGTTAAATAAAGTAGAGCGCCCAAGTGCAAATCCAGAATTGGTACGCATTGCAGAATCTTCTATTGAAGATCTTGAAAATGAAATTATTGAAGAAAGAAAGTAAATGAACAAATATTTTATAACGCTTAATTTTGAAAGTAATCAAACAGGCTATGACAACACGTAAATTTCAAATCTATAGGGGTGATAATAAAAATGGAGAACTGGTCAATTTTGAGACGGAAGTTAAAGAAGGAATGGTTGTGCTTGATGCTATTCACAAGATTCAAGCAGAGCAAGCTAATGATCTCGCAATTCGATGGAATTGCAAAGCCGGAAAATGCGGCTCCTGTAGTATGGAAATAAATGGTATGCCAAAGTTGTCTTGTATGACAAGAATGAATGAATATAGAAAAGATGAGACCATAATAGTTACTCCAATGAAAACCTTTCCTGT
>JAAZXD010000675.1 GCA_014240355.1 Roseibacillus sp.
CGTGGCGATGGTGACGCGACTGCTGAAAGTGCTGGCGTTGAAGCCGTGGTCGGCGTGAAGGATGTAGCAAATATCAATGGTGCGCTCCATATCCGCGCTCGGTTTTTCGCCGTTGATGAGCCAAAGAAAATTGGCGGCTTCGCCGAGGGTGGGATCGTTGGCGAGTAATTTCTTGCCTTGCCGATGCCGGTGGAAGGTGGCGATGAGCACAGGAATTTGCGCGATGAGGTTAAGGGATTTATCGCGCGCGAGTGCAATGTCTTCGCCGGTTTCCGCCGCGGCATCATAGCAGCCGAGTGCGCTGACGGCGGTGCGCAGCACGTGCATCGGTGCGGCCTCGTCGGGTATGGTGCGAATGAGATCGATAGCGCCTTGCGGAATTTCGCGGCGGCTGGCGAGGTCTTGTTTCAGTGCGGCGAGTTCATCCGGATTTGGCAGGCGCTTGTGATGAAGTAAGTGAATGACCTCCTCGAAGCAGGCGTTCTCCGCAAGGTCGTTGATGTTGTAAC
>JAAZXD010000676.1 GCA_014240355.1 Roseibacillus sp.
CACGCCCGCCATTCTTGCCCTGCGACACCGGCTGGCGTCCGAACTCCCCGCCCCAGACCACGAGGGTTTCCTCCAGGAGTCCGCGTTTCTCGAGGTCTTCCAGCAGCCCTGCGATCGGCTGGTCAATCTCGGGGCAGTGAATCTGTAGATTCTCTTCCACCCCGTTATGGGCATCCCAGTTCTGCTGCTGGTGTCCGCCTCCCGAGTAGAGCTGCACAAAGCGTACCCCGCGTTCCACCAGGCGGCGGGCGAGGAGGCAATTGGAGGCATAGGATGGCTGGCCCGGTTTCACGCCGTAGAGGTCGAGAGTGTGCGGGGACTCCTTGCTCAGATCCATGAGTTCGGGTGCGCTGCTCTGCATGCGGTAGGCCATCTCGTATTGGCTGATGCGCGTGGCGATCTCGGGATCGCCAACGTCGTTCAGTCGCGTGCGGTTGAGGCTGTTGATGGTGTCGATGACGCGCCGACGGCCCTGGCTGTCGAAGCCGCTGGGGTTGGACAAAAAG
>JAAZXD010000067.1 GCA_014240355.1 Roseibacillus sp.
ATCCATGCTGTCAAGCTGACAGATAAACTAGCTTTTCCCCTGCTGGATTCCACGCCGCGATTGGAGGTCGGGCGGACGGCCTTGGGACTCGGGAGCAAATGGAATCACGGGGAGAGGCATACTCTCCCGGGGCAGGCACACAAACGAATCGGCTCCCAGCGACGGCGGCGGAGGAAGCCGAGGAGACCGAGGCTCCCGAGCACGAAGGTGGAGGGCTCGGGAATGGTCGTTATGTCGAGGGCCACGAGATCGACGTAGTTATCGTTGCCGTTGGAGGTCCCTGCGGTGGCCTGGAGAATTTGCACTCTCGCGGTTTCGGCATTGGCCGGGACGGTGCCGGCGGAAGAGAAGAGGTCGAAGGTGTTGGTGATGCCGTCGGCTCCCCCGGTTGTTCCATCCAGGGTCACGGTGCTCCCGACCTGGCTGGAGGCGGCGTCCAGGAAAACGAGTTCCAGGATGGCCGTGTCGCCGCCAGCTTGGTAGCCGGCAATCTGGGCCGAAAAATCAAAAGTGACGTTCCCGGCATCGATGTTCCCGCTACTCGAAAAGTCACTGAGGGTGATCGATTGCTCTACAATGCCACCATTCGGAATAGTTGCCAGGCCGACGGTGTGAAAATACCACTCGCCTGCACCGGCCGGAGCGGATCCAGTCTCATACCAGACCTGCGTGGTGTGGCTGTAGACATCGAAGACGTCGGCAAAGCCGTTGGCGCTGACCCAGCCAAAGCCGGCATTGGTGCCGTTAAATCCGTTGGACTCCTCGAAGCTGCCATTGACGATCGTGTTGGCAGCCGGAAGGGAACCGGCGAACATGAGAGACCCGGTGAGGATCCCAAGGGTAGCAGAAAGGCGGGTGGATTTCACGATTCGGTTGCTGGTGTGGGCAGTGCGAGAAAGGCCCGCTGGGCCTATTCGTTGCCTTTTTTAGAGGGCCTGACCCGCCTGTAAACAGAAAATGCAATCTTTTCTGGAAAAATCCCGCGAATGGCGATCGGAGGGCGGAAACAGGCTCTGTTTTCAGGTCCCCAGGCCCTCCAGGACCTCGAGGGCGGGGGCCAGGTGCGATTCGTAGTTCTTCCACCGGCCCACCGCTGCGCCGTAAATGGGCTGGGTGACCTCGGCGTAGGTCGGGGAATTGACCGCCTTGTGCACGTTCTGGTCCCGGTAGTGGGTGAGATCCTCATGCCATGGGAGGCCCAGGAGATTCAGGATGGGGGTGAGGGCCCCGGCGAAATCGGAAACGAGGTCTTCATAGGCGACCTCCGCCCATTGATCGGCGAGGACTTCGCGGTAGCGGTGCCAGGTTTCGATCTCGAAGCGCGTTCGCTCGGCGGCGGTGCGGATTTCGAGGAAGCGGGCGCTCACCGAGTTGAGGGGGAGATAACGGAAAAAGCAGGAGAGGACCACGTCGCGCGGATCACGGGACGCGTAGAGGATTTTTCCGGAGGGGACGGTGCGCAGGAAGCCGGGGAGGAGGGGAACGGTGGATGGATTCTTGTCGATGAGCCAGCGTTCATCCTGATCCTCGCCGAGGGCCCAGCAGAGGTAGTTGCGGTAGCGGTCGCGTTGCGTCTCGAGAGCGCGGTCCGTGATCTTGTCGAGAGTCTCCACGCCGAAGACGGGCGGACGATTTGCAGACTTGGAGAGCACGGTGGGCAGGATGTAACTGGGAAAGGCTTCCCGTTCATCGGAGCAGAGAATCTCCGGATGAGCATCGAGGACTCGTTCGAGGAGAGTGGTGCCGCTGCGGGGAGGCCCGGTCAGAAGGGCGATCCTCGACTCGTCTTCCCGGGCGGTCCACCTCGAGAGAACCTCGGAGGTGAACTCGTCACGCAGCGCGGTGGTGAACTGGATCTCCTGCTCGGCTTTCTTCAGGTGCGGTTCCGCGAGGGGTGCGAGAAACGACTTCGAGAGCTCCATCATCTTGAAGGCCTCATCGTAGTGACCGCTTTGATCGAGGATGGCCGCCACCAGCGAGGCTGCCTCGGAGCGGATAAAGGGGTGCGGCGTGGTGGCGTGCACGATCGACTCCAGGACCGTGGTTGCTCCTGCGGTGTCGCCGGATCGTCGCAGGACCCGGGCCTGGACCAATTTGCCCTCGGGTGAGTTGGGCCGTGACTTGAGAAAGGCCTCGGCGTGTTCCAGCGAGTCCTCGAGACGATGGCGGCGCTCGAAGAGAATGGACAGTTCGAGGTGCGCCTCGGGCAGTGGGCGGCCGGACTGCAGGGCGGACGCGAAACAGGCGATGGCCGCCTCCGGTCTCCGGATCATGCGGTAGGTTTGCCCGGTCTGAAAGAGGAGATCCTGATTGTTGCCCGCCAGTTTCATGAGGCGGGCGAGGAGTTTCTCGGCGGTGGGGATTTCGAAGCGAGCCCCGAAGGCGCGCGCCGCATCGGTCAGCGCGAGGGTATTGTCGGGTTGTCGCCGGACTGCCTGTCGGAAGAGTTTGAGGGCCGGCTCAAACTGGTTGCGGCTCCAGCGCTCGCGCGCGCGTTGGAGCTCGGGAGAGTCCAGCGAAACCGGCTGGGCGGCCTGCTTCTGCCCGCGGGTCGTTTTTTTTCGACTCTTCGCCACGACGCAGGGAGGATGGAAGTTTCGCGGGCTCTGTCAAAGCCTACTCAAAGGCGTAGATCTTTCCGCTGTGGGTGGAGGCGAAGAGACGGCCGTCGGCCAGGGCGAGGCAGTGTACAACACCCTCCACCGGCAGGGTTCGCAGGAGGGATCCGTTGGAGGCGTGGAAACAGCGGATTTCATTTCTTCCCCCGACGTAGAGAATAGTGCCGCCCAGGATAAGGGTTTCCGGTTCCCGCATGGTTTGCACCCAGGAACGGCCGCCCGTGGCCTGGATTGCCTCGCGAATCACGTAGTAGCGGGTCGAGCCGTTTACCAGGACGCGGTGAGCGCGCGAGTGGCGCGCAATGTTGGCCCGCGAAACTGCGTTGCTCTCCTGAAGGTGGAAGGTCCGGCTCTTGGCCCAGGTGTTGTTGCCGTGGCCGGGTCCGTGGATGAGTTTGCTGTCCGGGGTCAGGACCGCAAAGGTTCCGCCCCCTCCGGGGAGGCGCCCGAGCGAAGCGCCGTCGGAAAGTTGGAAAGAGATTGGCGAAACCCGGCCCTGCAGAACAAAGAGGCGGTCGCTGGAGGCGAGCATTGGACCCTCCATGGAATACCACTGGGCGGCCGCGACGGTCTTGTTGTAGTTGGTCGCGCCGGTGAGGGCATTGAGGGAGGCGAGGTGATTGTCCTGCCAGGGGAGCAGACCGAATCCGCAATAGGCGTTGCCGCCCTGCACGAGGACTCCGGTCCGGCAGGGATAGCGCGAGATAAACTTGTGGTCGGCTGGGATGAGGGTCTTGTCGCTGGAACCCCGGAAGCTCCAGGCCCTGGTTCCGGTGTCGGAAGTCACGCAGTAGGCCTGGCCGTCGTCGGAGCCGAAGTAGATCCGGCCCCGATCGTAGGCCGGGGCGATGCGCACCGCTCCCTGAACGTGATGACGCCATGTTTCCTTGCCGTCCACGGCGTTGAGCGCCACGCAGGCGTTTCCGGAGGAAGAGGCGACAAAGACCTTGCCTTGCGCTGCGATCAGGTTGAAGGCCTTGTCGTAAGCACGCGCCTCCTTCGGTTTGGCAACGTTTCCCCAGGTGTCACGCTGCATGGTTCCGTGCCAGGCTGGTTGGGGCGGAGTGGATTCGCGGAAGACCCACGAGAGCGTGAGGTTCGCGGCGTCAAGTTGCTCGGAACTCGTTCCCGAGCGATGATTGTCGTGGCGCCAGGTCGGCCAATCCTCCGCCTGCGCGGTTCCGAGAGAGGCCGCGATGGCGAGGATCATAGCTGGTCGATCAATCGTCATGGAAGTCACGGGGCGAGGGGGGCGAGACCGAAGGAAGTTTCCATCCAGGAGCCGCAGGAACATCCCGCTCCTTTCTCCTGCACGAGGATCATACCCTGCGAGGGAGTCCACGAAATCCAGCAGGCGGGGCGCACCCGGCTGACAGCAGTTGTGCTTCTGGATCTCGGGTTCCACATCGCGATGCTGCCGGCGTATTGGCCGCTGTTTGCGACGCCGCGGTAGAAGAGTGAGCTTCTCGCCCCTACAAAGGTTGAGCAACCGTTACGGGTCGGCATGATATTGTTTCCAGTGATCCGTCCGGTCGTGAGGCTGTAGCGGTGCGGTTCGAGGTAGAACTGGTCACCCATGATGACCGGGTGCTGGTGGTTCCCGCCGTGGTGGCTTGAGCGCCATCCGTGTGACTTGTCCCAGATGGGGTCCCCGTTGGTGGGATCGAGGGCGTAAATGTTGACGGTGTCGTTGCTCTGGTTGCTGCCGGTCAGGATCAGGCGCCGATTGCCATACTGCAGCCAGACGGTGGGCTCACCGCCGGTGAAGGAGGGCGTTTTATCCCAGAGGACCTGCCCGGTGGCTTGATCGAGGCAAACGAGGTGGACGTTCGATTTCCAGGAGCTCACCGGGAGTCGGCGGATGTCATCGGCGGCCACGGTGGCGTCCCGGCACTCCAGGAAGAAGATCTTCCCGTCTGCGACCGTGATCGTGGAATTCAGGATCAGGCCCTCCTGGTAGAGCCATTGCAGGATGCCGGTGTCCTTGTCCAGGGAGAAGAGATTGTCGGCCACCACCATGTGGGTCTGCGTGCCGCTCTGGGCATCGAACCAGTATTCCTGTCCCCAGAAACTCTTGTAGGCCGCATCGTATTTGGTGGCGGAGCCGAGGAGTTGGTCACCGCTCCGGCCGACGTATCCCCAGTGGTAATCAAAGTCGGGACTGGGTCCCGGTTCGACCTTGTAAACGGTGCGCTCACCGTGGTCGCCGGCCAGTTTCCAGCACTCGCCGCGCACCGCCAGCCAGAGCCCGTCGTCGTCGGCGCACATGTTGCCCGAGTCGCGGATCAGGTTGAGGCGATTGAGATCGCTCACGTCGCGGGTCCAGAGAACGGATCCATTGTGGGAGTCGAGACAGAGAATGCGTCCCATTCCCTGGCAGTAGAAGCGGCCGTTGGTGGCGAGGGGAGCCTGGGTGCGCACGGCGCGGTCGATCACGATTTCCGGCCCCGGCCGGCCGATCCATTGCAGGCCAAAATCGCTGATTTTGGTTGCTCCCGAAAGGGTGTCGCCAGACGAAGCGGACCCTTCGGGGTCTCCATACTGGTGCGTCCACGATCCGTAACCGGGTGGCTCCGGTTTGCTGTGAGTGGTGTATCCGGCGGCCTGGCCGGGGTTCTCGACCCTGCCAGCCAGAATGCCGCGGGCGGGAACCAGGTGACTTTCGAGGGCAGGCCGGAGGGTTGTCAGGGATGCTCCGCCGCCGATATTGTCGGCGGAGACAATCAGGTTGAAGGTGTTGGGATTAAACGGGATGGAGTCTTCTTCGAGAAAGACCGTGACCCGGGACCCATAGACCCCGCGCGCCTGCAGGAAGGCTCGAGCGGCATCGGCGTCTGCCTGTGTTTTTGCGACTGCGGCGATTACCAGTTCGCTCTGGGCCGCCAATTCGTAGGCCAGTTCCCCGCTCCCGCAGTCATAGTCGAGACAATAGCCGCGGCTCGGTGTGGCGGGGAGGGCAAGGATGGAGCTGGCGTGACCGGGCCATGGGGCCGGGGTTGCTCCAAGGTTGTGGGCTGGAATGGCGGGGGGGCTGTAGTCCCACGCCCTCGTCGTGGTGAACGTGTTGGAACGCGACTCCGCTCCGTCAACGATGTGGATTGCCGCGTAGGCGAGGATGTCTCCGGGCTCCACCCCGTCGATGACCACCTCGTGTGTGGTGGTGAGTTCGTAGTGCTCGTAACGCGAGTGGGTCTGGCCGTCTGTCCCGTAGTCGAGCACGGTCACGGTTGGGGCGTCGGTAATCCAGCGGATGATGGCCTGCCCGCTGCGGAACTCCACGGTGGGCTCGATCTCCAGGGAATGGGCAGCCTGATAACGGGCGCTCATCCGGATGCGGAAGAACTTGTGGTCTCCCACCCGCGAAATGGGAAGGTGGTAGCGGAGGTGATGTTCGCGCATGCCGTTGGGCAAGTCGGTCGGTGCGCCATGGGGAAAGAATTTCCCCTCGCCGCCGGTCCACGATGTCAGGTCGGTGGCGGCCTGGGGGACGTATTCGATGGCACCATTCAGGAGCGGGCGGGTGTAGTGAAGGACGGCGTAGTCCTCGCCGCCGATGTTCTCGGTTGTGAAGCGGGTTTCGGCCAGGTCACCCGTCGTGGTGGGGTTTCCTCCCGTGGAGTACTCGAGCAGGTTGCTGCGGCCGTCCGATTCGAAGTCATCGTCGGCTCCCTGGCTCAGGTTGTCGAAGAATGCCAGTTCCCAATTGTCATCGAGGCCGTCCCTGTCCGAGTCCACGATCGAGGTTCCGGTGAGTGAAAGCCCGAGCCTGGAACTTTTAAAGACCACCGCGACCTCTTCTGAATCGAGTTCGCGGCGCCAGAGGGCCAGTTCGTCCAGGTCGCCGCCCCACGGGTGTTGTTTGCGTCCGTCTGCCCCGAGGGTGAGCGGCAGTCCGGAATTGATCGATCCCAGTCCCGAGATTGAGGAGGCGCCCGTGTAGGATCCATCGATGTAGAATTTGGCGGAGCCGCTGCGGTTGTGAGAGATGACAAGGTGGTGCCAGCGGCCATCCGCCACCCCGCCGGTGCCGAACCCGTTGCGGATGGTGGAGTTCCTGTGGGTGGATCCGTCGGAAATGTTCCATTTTACCCCGCCGTCGCTGGTGCTGAAAACTCCCCATCCCGCATTGTTTTCGCGGCTCCAGTTCTTGTTGGTGAGCAGAGCGGCATCGGTCGGGCCGCCGCCGAGCGCTTCGTTGTCCTCCATCTCGCCCAGGCGCCTGAACCAGAACGACACCGTGAAATCCGTGCTGGAGCCGAAATCGAAATCGGGATGGGGGCCGAATTGGATGAGCTGGGTGGGCGAGGCCTGGTCCCGGAAGGTGACGGCGTGTCCATAGATTCCGCCGCCGAGAAACCTGGGTTCGCCGAACTCCGTCCCGTCGTGCGTATTCGGGGAGCTGGAGAGATCCCGGCTGTTTCCCTCGAAGCGGTAGTAGGCTACCAGATCAGTGTGGAGATCGCCCGGATTCCAGAAGACTGAAGTGGTGGTGGCGGGGGCGCTTTCGCCTTCTGTTCCGCCGTAAGCCTGCACCATGTAGTCGATCGTGGTTGCGGTTTGGAGAGGCAGGGGCGGATGGTCGAGGTAGGAAGTGGCGGTGAGTGGGAGAGTGGCGATCGGGGTCCCGTTCCGCAGAACGGTCAGGCCAGTCGCGTCCAGGTCCGGATCCGCTGCAGTCCAGGAAAGGGAGACTGATCGTGCGAGGGGATCGAGAGCGCCGTTGAGAGTGGAGGGGCCGCCGCTGGTGCCGATGTCGAGGGTGGCACCATCGAGGTAGGAATCGTTGCCGTTGGAATCTCCGGAGGAGGCGCCACGCCAGGTTACGAGCACGCTGCGGCTGCCCGCCGGGACATGGGCCGAGCGGGAAAAGTGGGACCAGTTGGTGAGGCTGTGACTCACCGCGGGATCCGCTGTTCCCGCGTCGTTGGCAGACCCGGTCCACCACGCCGGATGACCTCCCGCCGAGGTGTCGGCGGGGTCGAAGCTCACCGTCCCGAGGGAACCGTTTCCCCCATCTTTCCACTGCAAGGTCAGCAGGGAGTAATCCGTGCCACTGGCGACGTGATAGCCGGCCAGCCAGGCGCTGAATTCAAACCCCAGCTCCCCGGAGTCCAAGGCGGCGGTTGCGAAGCGGGTGGTGAGATCAATATCCTGGGTCAGGGGCGAACTGGGCGATGGACCCCAACCGTAGGTCGGACCGGTGCCCATGGGAGCTGGTCCGGTGTACCACAGGTCGTCCGCAAGGCTGTAGGTAGTAAATCCACCCGACCAACCACCATCTGCCTCGAAATCACCGTTCTCAAGGACATCTTCTGCGGCCGCTCCGACGAACGAGAACGCAGAGGTGGCAATGAGGAGCGAGGAGGGGATTCTCATACGGCGCAGGGGGAAGAAGTCTGCGATGTGCGGGGGAAAATGCAATTTCAAACGGCGAAACGGGGGTGAAATGTGCGAACGCACTGCCAGGAAGATCAGCGTATTTCTCCTGCTGGAGGTGTCATGCTCCCGGTCACAACCAATCGGCCAAGGCTGCCTGCGAACAGGGGTAGAGGATCAGGGTGTTGAGGCCGGGGTCGGCTCCGCCATCGCCCCCGCACAGTGGGGAGTGATCCGCGGCACTCCCGACCGTGCTCATTCCGGAATACTGGAGAAAGAAATTTCGCCAGGAGGTTGCTGTTCCGGGGAAGGTGGGTGCGATCCAGTTCTCTTGAGGGAATGCGCAGATGTCACAACTGTATTGTTATGGATATCGGACCCAGGACAGGTTATGGGTTGGGCGCAGTCGGAAAAAAGGAGAATGTGATTTGAGGCGGACAATTCCTCTGGACGTTCCGGGTTCCGGTAAATCAGGTAACCAGATTGAGAGAGATGATAAATCCAGAAAAGGTCAGCATCACTAATATTGAGGGTGAGGTGGTCAAGGAAGATGACAGGTATCTTGTTAGAGACAACACCTCCCTGGAGAATCTCGTGGTTAGTTCGACAAAACTAAACCCGAATAAAAGCACCACTGGTCATAAGCATGATGGCCAGGAAGAGGTGTATATGTTCATGGAAGGTTCCGGTACCATGTGGTTGGATGAAAATGAGTTTCCCGTTGAAGGCGGCGAGGTGGTCTTGATTGAAGATGGGGTGTTCCATAAGGTGGAAGCAGGAGACGAGGGAATGTATTTTGTGTGCGTCTTTCAGGGGAAACGTGAGACACCCTGATCACGCTGAGGAGCTGAAAGGTGTCATCAGGTATTTCAAAGGTGAACTACCTGAGCCGGAATAAGGCCCGATTACTGCCGGGATTCACCTTGTCCAGGCCGGGGCCCGAGGAGGATGAGGAACCGGAGAGGGGAGGGGTGCCGCCATGGCGCGCTGGCCGTTGTGGTGTTCTGCACGGTGCGGGTCCACCGCAAACCACTCGTTCCCGGGACTTGTGCGGTGGTCGATGTTTTCAGATGGTTTCCCCATGTCCGGGAATTGGAGATGCTGTGGCCGGGGGTGCTAACTTAACCTGCGCAGGCGGGTGATGCGGCCGGTGGAGACCCACTCGGCGACGAAGATATTGCCATGGGCGTCAAAGCAGGCGTCATGTGGGTGCACGAACTTTCCATTTACCCAGGTTTTGGCGTTACCACGGTTGACACTTTTCTTTTTCACCACGCCATCGACATCGTCCCCGAGGCGGGCGGCGACCTCATTCTTTTCGTTGAGCAGGGTTACCCGCGCATGTAGCTCCGGCACCAGCAGAAGATTCTTCCATGAGTCGATATTGGCAGGCAGCCCGTAACCCTTGAGCGTCTCGATGTATTTCCCGTCCATCGTGAAATACTGCAGGGTGTGGTGGGCGCGGTCGCAGACCACGATTTGCTCCTTGCGTCCCGGGCGGCGGTCAATCCAGATGCCGTGGGGGGTGTTGAACTTGCCCTCTCCGGCTCCCGGTCCACCGAACTTGGAAACCCAGTTGGCATCCTTGTCATAGCGGTGGATGTAGAATGACCCGTAGCCGTCGGCGAGCAGGAAGCCGCCGTCGTCAAGGAAGGCAAAATTGGTCGGCATGAAGGCGTCACGGCCCCAGCGCTTCACGCGCACCTTGTCCTCGTCTTTCCTGTAGACACCACTTTCCATTGGCGCGTATTTCTCCCACACGGTCTCACCCTTGAGGGTGAGCTTGGCAAAGGACTTCACCTGTTGGTAGGAACAGACATAGAGGAACTGCTCCTTGCCCTCGGTGCGCACCTCAATGCCGTGGCCGCCACCCTGGAAACGGCTGCCGAAGGACCTGATGAACTTTCCCTCCTGGTCAAAGACGAAGATGGAGGGGTGATCCTTCTTGCTGGCGTGACCCTCATGGATCACGTAAAGCAGTCCATCGGCATCCACGGCCACGTTGTGGGTGGTCTGCCAGGTGAACTTGTCAGGCAGCTTCGCCCAGTCGTGCTGGACCTCAAAGCGGTGTTCGCCCTCTCCGATGATAAGCGATTTGGCGTCTTTCCGGGCCAGGAGCAATTGCGGCATGGAGATGCCTGCTGCGGCAGTTGTGGAAGTGGCAAGGAAACGGCGGCGGGAAATGGAAGTGTTCATATTAATAAGACAGGATTTTTCTCAATTAGTGTATCGATCTGTATTCTGGGAAGCAATCCCCCGGGATAGTTTCCTGTTCCTTCAACTCCTGCGATACCAGTCAGCCGTCCAGTTCGACACGGAACAAACGCCTCGAGGCGCCCGGGTCCGGCAACGGAACAGACATTCTGAATCGCTTCAGCAGAATTCCATTTCCGAGATCCACCGCCTGCAATTCGACGAGGCTCATCGATGACCACACCGTCCCATCGACGGAGGAGGTAATCTCCCAAGCCACCCCCACGGAGGCAGTATCCACCCGCACGTTTACCACGGCATAAGTTTCATTTGCGATCTGCTCCGCCGTGACAAAGGGAAGAATCTCAGCCGAGTCGTCTCCTTTCGGATCACCCCCATAAAGAAACTCCTCCAGGTTGAGGGTCAGGTCGCCCTCGGGATTTCCCAGCATCCCGCCAAGGGCGGGATTGGCCGCTTCGGCGGGAGTGAAGTTCTGTGCCTGCCACGAGGAGAAACTAATCCCATCACCGGTACCCGGGTTTCCTCCGAGGGAGGAACTCGCCCGCCAACTGGCAGCCAGTCCGTGGTCGGGATTGGAATCAGGATCGATCAGGACCAAGGCAAAGCCATCCCCGTCCGCCGTCTCCGGCCAGGGAGTCTGATCGTCATAGGCGAAGTGGCGGATCTCGGATCCGTCCGCCGCCTGGAGCACGAGTTGCTCGCCGGCATTATCGAGTTCGGTCTCGAAGGCAAACTCGCCAGCCACGGGTAATCCGACACCGTAGCGGAACTCGAAAGCGGACTCGTTTTCGACCACCAAAACGCGTTCGCCAGGATCGAGGAAGCGCACTGCCCCCCGGGTGAAAGCGAACTCCAATCCCTCCGTGAAGCGCACCCCGTGCAAATTGATGGCTTTGGTCCCGATGTTCATCAATTCGATGTATTCGAAGTCGTTGCGGTTGTTATGCCCCGCGGCAAGTTCTGCTTCACTTGGTGCCGAGGGGCGGTAGTGGATCTTGGAGATCACAAGGTTGCCTGTTCCGGCGGGCTCAGTATCGACAAGGAAGGCGGCTTCCGTGATGGCTGACCACTCGCTGCCGGAGAAAACCCGCGCCTTAACCGTTCCGGGATCGGTCAACTCAATCGGACCTTCATAAAGGAT
>JAAZXD010000068.1 GCA_014240355.1 Roseibacillus sp.
GAGGTCCCCGGTCCGCTGGTCCATCTGGAAGTAGTCGGGGAAGACGGCCGGGGTTCCGTTGAGGACGGAGTAGGTGACGGGGCGGGAGACGGAAGCGGGATCCACCTTGTCAGCCCACTTCCTGGTGTTGCTCTTGCCACCTGCCAGTTGGATCTGACCGAACCACGGCTTCTTTCCGGAAAGTTTTCGCCATGCCGCCAAGTCGCGTTTCCGGCCTTCAACTGAGTACAAGTCGCTGGTTTTGAATACGAAGTTGTAGTCCTCCTTTCCGGAGTTGAAGGTGGAATAGCCGTTTTTTCGAAAGAGCTGGGGGATCGTGGTGATTCCCTTGGGAAGATGAATAGCGCCCTCCTTGCTTCTCGAGGAACGGTGGTTATGTATTCCGGTAGTAGTCTGATAGGCCCCGGTGATCATCGCAGACCGGCAGGGAGAACAGACCGGGCAGGGAACATAGCACCGGGTGAAGCGGACGCCCCTGGCTGCGAGGGAATCGATGTTGGGAGTCTTGTCCGCGTTGATTTTGTCCCCGTAGCACCCGATCCAGGGTGACATGTCCTCGATGAAGATCCAGAGGATGTTGGGCCTACTCGTGGCCTGGCAGGTCCAACCGGTGAGGAGGAGCAGCAGGCAGAGTATTGGAGTGAATCGATTCATGGGCAGGCTCTCCTACGACGTGAAGCCGCTAATCTCTCAGAGAGAACGCTCCAAGGCACAGGCGTTACTTTCGTCGCTGCTAGCCTCTGACGAAGATGGCCTTTAGAATGAAGTAAAAAATTGCGGCCAGACCACCACCGGCAGGAATGGTAATAATCCATGACACAGCGATGTCACGAACCACTTTGAGGTTCAGGTAGTCGATCCCCCGTGCCAGTCCGATTCCCAAGACGGCTCCCACCAGGGTGTGCGTGGTAGAGATGGGGAATCCCATGCGACTCGCGATCACGATGGTGGTGGCAGCACCGATATTGGCCGCGAATCCCCGACTGGGAGTCAGTTCGGTGATCTTCTTGCCCACCGTTTCCATCACCTTATAGCCCCAGGTAGCAAGGCCAATCACGATTCCCGCCCCGCCAAGAAGGAGGATCCATAAGGGAACGGGAGCGCTATCGGCGATTTCGCCGGTTCTCAGGATCTCGACCACTGCTGCCAGCGGGCCAATCGCGTTGGCAACATCGTTGGCTCCATGGGCGAAGGCCAGGAAACAGGCGCTCAAAACCATGAGGGTCGCAAATATCTGCTCCATTTTCGTATATTCAAACTGGCGCCGGTGTTCCCATCGCTTGCTAGGCGTTTTCGATCCAGGGGCGAGAGGGGGGCGCAGAATGGGTTCCATGTCGGGATCGGACTTCCGTACGAAGGGAACCCCTTCCGGGTGATCGTCCTCTAGTTCAATCCCCTCCTCGGCGCGCTGCTTGTTGTGCTTCACCTTCATCTTGCGCACCCAGGCTGCCCCCAAGGCGAAGCAGACCATCCCGATGACGGCCGCTACGATGAGGGCCTGCCAGAGATTGAGGTCAAGTTTCAGGTTTTTCAGCCCCTTGTAGACCATGACCAGAGTGAGGACGAAGCCGATGTAAGAGACTAGGTAAGGGGTGAAGCGGTAGGTCTGGCTCAGCGGCTTCTTGTGATTGATGATCCGGCGTTGAATGAAACGAAAGAGAAAGAAGGATATCGCGCCTCCACAGAGAGGGGAGGTCACCCAGGAAGCCGCAATTTCAAAGACCTTGGGCCACTTCACGATTTCGGCTCCTCCGATCACGATCGCAATCCCGACCACGGCGCCCACGATTGAGTGGGTGGTGGAGACTGGCCAGCCGAACCAGGTGGCCGTCTGCAGCCAGACCGCGGCGGCCAGGAGGGCCGCCAGGAAGCCGAGGACCAGCAACATGGGTTCAAAAACGGAGGGATCGAAAATACCCTTACGTACCGTATTGGTGACGTGGCTGCCCACCAGGACGGCGCCTGCCAGCTCCATGATGGCGGCGATGAGCACGGCCTGGGCGACAGTCAACGCACCAGAACCGACTGAAGTCCCCATCGCGTTCGCCACGTCATTGGCTCCGATATTCCACGCCATGTAGAAACCAAACACCAATGCGAGAATCAGGAGGATGTGCCCGTAGGGGAGGGTGGTTTCAAAGATTGCAAGGATCATAATTAATTCCTTTGATTCTCAATAATAATCCTGATCCCGTTGGCCGTCTTGTCAGAGTAGGCGCTTAACTCCTGGAGCAGGCTCACGATCTTGACCCACAGGATGATCTCCACCGGCGACAGGCTTGCGTCGGCCGCATAGATCTTGCGGGTGGCTTCCAGACAGGCATCGCGCGTAGAATCGTCCCGCCCCCGGAGTTCATTGATGAGCTTCATCACCGTTTCTGTATCACGGTCGGCAAAGGAAGACTTTATGAGCAGTTCCACCTTGGAGATCACTCCCGAAGCCAAGGTGCAGTTTTCCAGGACGATTGAGATGAAGCGCGCAATGTCATCCCGGATGGCTTCCGGTAGTGGAAGTGCCCGGAAGGTGAAACTAGTGGCAATTTCCTCGGCCATGTCTGCCATGGAATCCTGCTGCTCAACCGTGTCGAACAACTCGCCCCGGCTGACGGGAAGCATGAGCTTGCCCGAAAGCACCTCGTGAATCCTGTTGCGCACCTGATCCGCCTCCGTCTCCAACTCGGATACCTCGGTTGCCAATTTCCGGATCTCTTCTTCGCTCCCCCCCTTGAGAACAACAGAGAGTAGAGACGAAAGCCGGACCACACATTCCTCCACCTTCCGACCGTGATCCACCACGTAAATGAACGGAGATCGGCCAAACAAACCCGAAAGCGCCTTCATGAGAATTGGTAGTGTATTTGCATCTGGTGACGCTTGAATATACAATTATGCCAAGGAATCAGGCACCAAATTTTGTGACAGAGTTGTCACTTTGGAGCCTCGCTTTTCACACTGTGGGTCCAGTTATTGGGGCCATGGCAGTATTTGGCCTGATTGGTTGATGCAGGGGTTGGCAAATCATTGAAGCCGATGCTAACAAGCGGCGTTTCGAATCGGGGAGAGCGGGAAGGATCAGGGAATGCCGTTTTCCAGATTTGATTCAGGGGGGCGTAGGAAGGGCGAACTACCCCCACCCCGGAGTAACCCTAATGTGGCTCTTATAGTGGCTCTCCCAGCGATTTTCCGAGCCCATTTCATCCACAAATCTCTTAATTTCACCGGGTTAATGAGAGAGAGCTTGGATTTGGAATTATTCCCGAAACGCCTCGACTTGCGCTACACCGTCGAGACATATTAGAGACGAAACTGTTTTTACAATGTGTTGACAAAATCGGGGAAAATAAATCCGTCCCGAGCACGTTTAATAGGTAGGGAAAGGCATCGAAAAAGAAAAATTTACAATGGCTAGATTAGATTCAGACAGCAGTCTCCGCGTCTATCTCCGTGAGATATCGAAAACCGATCTTCTCACCCCTGCGGAAGAGATCGTACTCGCGGCGCGGATCAAGAAAGGGGATAAGAAAGCCCGGGCTCACATGATCAAGGCGAACCTGCGCCTGGTTGTGAAGATTGCACAGGACTATTCGGGCTATGGGCTTCCCCTCGCCGATCTCATCTCGGAAGGAAATATCGGTCTGATGAAGGCAGTGGAGCGGTTTGACCCGGAGAAGGGAGGAAAACTCAGCACCTACGGGTCCTGGTGGATCAAACAGTCCATCAAGCGAGCACTGGCCAACCAAAGCAAGACCATCCGGTTACCGGTTCACATGGTGGACAAGATTGCCAAGATGCGGCGGATTTCCGCCCTTATGACGGAGTGCATGGGACGGGAACCTTCCGAAGATGAGCTTGCGGAGGAACTTGGACTGCCGCGCCGGAAGCTCGCCCTCCTCACACGAGCCTCCCAGCGTCCTGTTTCCCTCGATGCACCCGTGAATGAGGACGAGTCAATCGGTCTCAGTGATATCATAGGTGATGAGCGGGCGCAGAGTCCGCTGGACGCTCTGGTCGATAAGAACATCCACAATCAACTTGATGACCTTCTGGAGGTACTCGATGAGCGTGAGCACCGCATCATCGGTGCCAGGTTCGGACTGAATGGTAAAAAACCAATGACTCTTGAAGAGGTTGGCAGAGAATTCGGGGTGACCCGGGAACGAATCCGGCAGCTTCAGAACGTTGCGCTTGAAAAAATGCGTAAAGCGTTACGTAAAAAGGAAAAGCCGATTCCCAAGGCGGTTCAGGCCCCTTCGGGATTGGCTTGATAAGATACAATCCCTTGCGATTGGGATCGCAGGTGTGAAGTGCGCCGGGGTTGCCCTCGGTGCTCTTTTTTGGCCCTGAGCGGCAGCGCCGACGTTCCGGAGGACGGGAATTGATTTAGCCAAGGGCTACCAGTTGCTGGTGCCTCGCAGGGCTTCCAGGTCCTCGTTGTAGATATTGAATTCCAAGCGGGAAAAGGCGTTAAGCTTGAATTCCACTTCTCCAAAGGTCTGGCTGTATCCTTTGAGGCTATCCTTGGAGAAGGAGTCAAGGCGGAAGGTGATGCGCCCCCCCTCTCGCAACCAGGCCCGCACATCTCCCTTCTTGCGGATCGGTTCCTCATAGTCACCCTGTGAAAGATCGATGGCGCGCATCCTGTCGACGGGAATCTTCATCTTGCAGAACTCGGTTTCGACGGCGAGGACACCATTCTGGACGAGGCCGACTTCGCCGACCACAACGTCACCATTTTGCAGGCGGATTCTCTGACCGTCTAACTCTTCCTCTTCGGGGTCCTTCAGGACCTCGGCATTTTCCGGGAGGTCACCTTTCCAGGGACTGACCCGGATGCGGCTCACCTGGATGGGATAGAAGTCTTCCGAGATAAAGTGCAGCCAGTTCCCGAAGGTTCCCGCCTTGGGGTTCTCGTCAGTCCATACCTGGGCCTGCCTGCCGTCGATGTAGAGAGCGATGGTGCCCGCCTTACGGTCGAGATAGAACTCAAACCGGACTTTTTCCTTTTCTGCCAGATCGGCAATGTTTGCCTGGCCTACGATCTTTGACCCGCCGGCAGCACGGGTGACCCAGCGTTTCCGGAGGTAAACAAAACGACGCTGGCACACGAGATCGTAGCAGTTATCGGGTTGGGTGGTTTCTCCTTCATCGGAGAGGAGAAGGACCCGGAAGCGAAGGGAACTGCGCCAGGCGAGGTCGAACTGGATGTGGCAACGATCGGGGGCTGGGATGTCACGGGCAATTCCGGCTCCTTTGGTCGATGAGAGAGCCCCGCTACTGAGGTTCCAGGCATCCTTTTCGCCTTCAATGACCCACGAATCAAAATCCTCCGGTCCGGAGTAGAGCGTTTGCCGTGAGCGCTGGATCTCAAGGTCTGAGGCCATCGTGCGGCGGATCTTCAGGTCCCCTCCATACCAGGTTTTCAGGGTGACGTGATTTTCGTCGAGCGCGTCGAGCTGGCCCCGCAGGCTATCTCCATTGGTGAGGAGGAGAAGGGCCTGGTGGCCCTCGTTCTGCTTGGGCTGTGGCCCACCTTGCAATCGCATCTCCAGGATGGCGGAGGGCTTTACCGGGATAGGCTGGTGGAGGAAGTCGGCGTGCCACTTCAGGTTCCCGTTTTCGTCGATACCCTCGGGTTTTCCGCTGAGTCGGTCACGATTGGCAAATTTGAGGGTGCCCGCCAGTTTGCTGGGGTTTCCGGCAGGGGGCAGGGGGGCGCCCCGTTCAGTATCGGCAGGTCCCTCCTGGGACAGGACGAACGTAGGAAGGAAGGTCAGGAGCAGGAGAGCTTTCTTCATGGTTCCGGTTTTTCTAGGGAATCCGCTTCCTTGGTGTGGACGAAAAGCCGTTCAAGAGAGCTGCGGTCGAGAGTGAGTTTTCCCAGCAGGGGGTGAGTGGCCTCCAGGACCTTCTCTTTCAGTGCCAGACTGGAGAACTGCAGCGTTCCGCCCCCTCGCAGATCGAAATGAATAGGAGCTTTTCCGTTGGGAGGATCGGGAGGGTGCTTGAAGTACAGTGATGAAATCCTGGTGGTGCGAACCTTGAGAGGCTCATTATTGAAGGGGCTTTCGAAGACTATGCGGGAATTCCCCTCATCCTCCTCAAGGGTGATGGCGCTTCCGCTGAGGTGCATGCCCTCCACGTCGACCAGTCCATCGGTTTGAGGATCTTCGTGTCCTTCGTCCCTCCGCAACTCGGTGATGGCATCCCATTCATAGACTTCGAGGCGAGTGATGATGTTCTTTAGGTCGCCGCCTGCCTGGCTCTGCAGCATGATGCCGGTGCCGGTGGGGAAGCTGTCTATGGGATCCGGAGTGCGCTGGAGCTTCTCGCCGTTGAGGTAGACGTAAATCTGCCGACGAATCCGATCGACCCGCAACTCGACATCGACGCCGTGACCGCGAAACTCCTGTGGGCGACGGTGCGACTGCGCGAGGGTGTGCCAGCGCCGTCCGCCCTCGGCGGTCTGCCGTTTCAGTTGGGAGCCCATCGAGTTTATTTCGAAGTAGTAGCGGTCCGCGTTGCCTGTGCGCTTGAGGAAGTCGTCACAGAAGTAGAGGCGGAAGTTCGGACCGCTTTCCCATTCGAGTCGGAAACGCAGAATGAATTGGCGGGGCAACACATTCTTTGCCGCAATTGTTCCGCTGGTATTGCACGTTAGCTTGCCATTTTCCCATTCCCAGTCGTCGTTATCGATCCATTCGGAGAGCGGCTTGGGTCCGGCATAAACAAGTTTCTGAGGAGTCACACCAAAGTCGACGGATCTGATGTGAGCGCGTTCAATGGTAAGGTCATCTGCATACCATGTGCGGAACAGGATCTGCCTGTCGTTCAGGGCGCGTAGCGAACCGGGTAGAACGTCCCCGTTGACGAGATGGAGTAGTTCCGGTTCGCTGTGATTCTCGCCGGTTTCGACATCGAAGCGGATGGAGCGCAGGGCGCTTCCCCGCAGCTCAATGGGATCGTTACTGAACTCGGAATCGACCACGATCTTGTGGTTTCCCTCGATGGCGCGCACGTTTCCCCGCAGGGTGCTTCCGTCCTTAAGGCTGATCCGATCTTCGGCCGACAGAGGAGGGGACGCGGCGAGCAGGCAGAGGAGGCGTTTGAGATTGGCGTTCACAGTAGCGGTTATCAGTAATCGTCGTCCCAGGAATCAAGAACGCTTGGTCCGAATGAAAATTCCATCAACCCGGCGTAGCGCAGATCGAGAGTGAGGTCTCCGAGGGCGGGATGATGAGCCCTCAGGCGGTCGGAGCTTGCTTCGACCGGGCGCAAGGTGAGTCGCCCGTAGGGTTGCAGGAGGAGACGGATCCTCTGCCGACTGGTTTCCTCCTCGTCTTCGCCGGTCTGCTTGGCCTTGGCCAGGCGGATTTCCTGCACTTGCTCGTGGGGCACTGTCATATCGGCATAGGTCCCCTTGATCATGAATTTTCCATCCTGCAGGGATGCCAGTTTTCCTGAGAAGCGGTCGGTGCCGTTGGTGAGGAGAATGACGTCGCGATCCTCCGTTTCCATGCTTTGGGCGCTGTCGATCATTCCGTTCCAGGTGGTCACGACCACATCAGAAATCCGCAGACGGGCAGCCGAATTCTGTGAAGCGAAAGCGAGGTAGGAGCCGGTTCCAACATAGCCCTGCCGGTCGTTCCACTGGCTCACGAAGCGACCGTCGGCAAAGAGGGCGATGGTGTCTGTTAAGCGATCGCAACGTAGTTCGAATTCTGCCTGACCGGCCTCCTCAAGGCGCAGGTTGGCGCTGGAATTGGAAAGCCGGTCCATGTCAGCTTCCCCCTCGTCAGTAAAGTCACAGCGGTAGATCTGCGCGTAATTGGAATAAATGGTGAGGACATAGCTGTGACCATAGGTGTAAGCAAAACCCTTGGTGCCTGCTCCATCGGGTTTGGCGATGGGCTTTTTCTCTTTCTCGTCATCTTCCCCCTTCTCCGGGGGCGTCTCGGGTTGCTTCATGGTGGCGTGAAAGGCGATGGCTGCATTGAGTCGGTTGCGCCAGGCCAGGGTGAAGCGAATGCGTACCTGGTCTGGCGACTTGGTATCGATCGCAATGGGTAGCTGGCTGTTGCTGTAGTAGGCTCCGCCACTGAATACCCAGGGGGGGGCGGACTCCTCCTCTTCCTGCTGCTCTTTCGCTGGCTGGTTCTCTTTCGCTGGCTGGTTCTCTTTCGCTGGTTGCTTCTCCTCTTCCTCCCTCTCTTTCGCTGGTTCGTTCTCCTCTTTCTTCTTTTCAGGAGGTTCGATCACGGTCCAGTCGTCACCTTTGAAAGGTCCGATGTAGTGAACCAGACCGCCATGAGGTCGGGGAGAGATCTGACTGACAAATTCCCGTGGGATGGAGACGTTTCCGGCGAACTCGGTCTCCATGACGAGATTCTCGGCGTTCAGACTGATGAGGGTGCCCGGAATGCGGTCGCCGTCCGTGAGTTGGATGTAGGAGGGGCTGCGGAGGCTTTTGCGGGAGCGTCCCCCGTGAAAGGAAAGGCGGCGGAGTTTCTGGGTCTTGAGAGTGATTGTATCCCGGGCCTCGGAATGGCGCCAGCGGAGGTCTCCCTCGCTCAGCCCAAGAAAGGCACCATGCAGGGAATCGCCATTCCGGAACCGGAGCAGGTCCTCCGGCTCTCCGGCCTCTTCCGCTGAGGTAGCGGAGAGAGAAAGTATTCCGCAGGCGATATATAATACTATAAACATAGTGCTATATGGTCCCCGTGGCGTGCTATTTTTCATAGATGGGAAGAAAGCGGTAGTTGAGCGCGAGGGAGAGGAGGGCGCCTGCGGTGCTGAAGGCTGGTCCTTTGTTGCCGGGCCATGCCCCTTCGCGTGTCTGCAGGGTGGAAAGATAGCGAATGTTCTTGGCGTTCCACTCTTCCCATACCTCCTCATTGGCGTGGAAGAGAGCCTGGGACATGTAATACTCGAAGTAGTATGGATAAAAGCGGTCCCGATAATTGAGGCGTCTGCTGAGATAGTTGAGACTGGCCTTATAGCCCTTGCTGTCCTTTTCCTTCGCCAGGGCCAGACAGAGTGATCCGATGGCGGTGAGAGTGGGCTTCCCGCTGCCAGCCGAGGTGTAGCCGTAGCCACCGTCTGATCCACGGCAGCGCTTGAGGAAGGCGTGGCCCTTCTTTAGCGCCTCCTCGGGGACGGGAATGCCGGCATTGCGGGCGGCGTAGAGGGCGACCATCTGAGCCCCGGTCACGGTGGTGTCAGCATCCTGGCTATCCGGGGTATAGCGCCAGGCACCCCGGTTGTTGCGTTCCTGTGCGCTCAGGATCAGTTCAACCGCGTTCTTGAGGGCGCGCGCTACCTTCTCGTCGCGCAGAACGCCGTAGGCCTCCGCAAGGGCGAGGGTGGCGAAGCCATGGTTGTACATGCTGGATCCAATGTAGCCATTGCTCTCACTCTGGTTTTCCCTGATGAACTGGATGCCGCCGCGGATGTTCCCGGCGTAGGGGCCGTGGTTGGGATCCTCTCCGTGGGCAAGGAAAGCCATCACGCAGAGGCCTACCACGGCTGGTTCGCTCCCGTTGCGATCAGGCCAGTTCCCGTTCTTGGTCTGCGTGCTGGCAAGGAAGCGGAGGCCCTTCAAGTACATCTGGTCCACCTGGGGCGGGATGGGGTCGTCCTGTCGACGAGGGAGGGACTGGCTCCACGTCCTGTGAGGCGCCAGCAGGAAGGTCACCGCAGCGATTGCTAAGACGACTCTCATGTTTTCAGCGGCCCTTGTTGTAAGCATCAAGAGCCTTCTGGAATTCAGGCGGCAGATGGGAACCCGCCTTGCCGGCCTTCTTGCCGATCGTGCGCTCCTCCTTCTTGCCTTTGCCGGCGTCGGTGAATTCCTTGTTCGGCGAATCGGATTCGCCGTTCTGGCCTTCACCGGCCTGATTGCCCGCCTGTCCCTTTTTCTTTCCCTGCCCTTGGCCGGGATTCTTGCCCATCATTCGCTGCATCATGTCAAGCATGGCACCCATGCTCATTCCGCTGCTCGGTCATGTGCCGCCATTCTGCTGGGCTCGCTGCTTGGCTGCTTCGAAGATTTTTTCGATGATCTCGGTCTCCGCCGCGATGGTGGTTCCGCTGGTGTTGGGCTCGTCGAGAGAGCCAATCACTTCGGCCATGATCTCTTCCACTCCCTCAAGCAGGGCGATAACCTTCTCATTCGTCTGTTCCTCGATGAGATCCTGGACATCCGCGGAGAGCTCATCCTGTTCTCCCGCCAGTTTCTGGGAGCCCTCTTTGTGTTTGGCTACGCTTTTCTTCTGATCCTCGGTCACAGGGTCGGGGTACTTGATTTCGGGAAGCTCGATGGCAGGGGTGGGCTTGGGAGCTTCTTCATCCTTCTGAGCCAAGGCGGAGGGGATGAGGTTGCCGATTGCGAAAGGTGCCAGGATGGCTAGGTAGATTGGTTTCATCTTATGGTCGGGGTCAGTTTGGATTGCGGGAAAGGGATATTACTCGTCATCAGCGTCGAGCGGCTTGAGATCTGGCAGGTCCTGGAGATGCAGGGTCCGGCGGAGTTGCTCCAGCGCCCGTGTGCGGGCCCGGATATCCTGCTCGGTCTGGATCATCTTCATGACCTTCAGCATAAACTCAAAATCGTTGTCGTCGAGACCGGGATCATCGCCACCCCCGGAGCCGTCTCCGCCTTCGTTGGGATCCTGTGGCGGGTCAAGGATGTCGGCCCAGGCCCTTAGCAGTGCAGCCCATTTCTTGGCGGCGGTGATGGCCATGAAGGTGCGGTTTGCTGCGATCTTCTCCCTGGTTTCATCGAGATGGGAATCGACATTGGACTCACGCATCTCCTCCATGATCTGCTTGTGTTCCTCCTTCTGGGTGCGTGCATAGAAGTGTCCGAGATCTTCGTAGATCCAGTGGACATCCGAGGCGGTCCGGCGTTGCTGCATGGAGAGTTCGCCCAGGATACGCTGATCGACCGGATCAAGCTCGTCGTAGGGTGTTCCCGCGATGGTTGTCTCACCCTCGTCATCAATGGTGGCGATGAGGGTGTTGGCGATTCCGTCCTCCTCCGAGGCGGCACGGCGCAACCGGTTGACGAAAGTGCTGGCCTCGAAGTTGCGGTTGGCCTCATTGGCGCCCTCGATGGCCTTCCGCATCTTTTCGATCACTTTTTCCTGCTGCTCGACGGCTTCCTGTACGTCCTTCTGGGACTGTTCG
>JAAZXD010000069.1 GCA_014240355.1 Roseibacillus sp.
TGGAAGAGGCGCCCACCATCGTATCCATGATTTCCCCGTCCTTGATGATCAGAAGGGTAGGAATAGTGCGCACGCCATAGGTGGCAGCCAGTCCGTTGTTGGCGTCCACATCCACTTTGCCCACCTTGATCTTGCCTGCCAATTCCGTAGAAAGCTGGTCGATAATCGGGGCGATCATGCGGCAGGGACCGCACCATGTAGCCCAGAAATCGACAAGCACAGGAATGTCGGACTTCAGAACTTCATCCTCAAAATTTGCTTCGGAAAATACGTTTGCCATAGTACCGCTTAGAGTATTTCAACAGTTATTACGTTCACTTATTCTTCCGCATCGGCGCCATCATCGGAAGGCTCGTCGGCAGAAGTTTCGGAAGAATCGTCATCCTCCATCTCTTCATCGGCCGCCGCCGCGGGGGCAGGCTTGGAGTCTCCGCCCAGCCAGCCGGTCATGCTGCGGGCTTCCAGGGTATCCGTAGCATATTGATAACCGACGAAAATAAGCGCAAAGGCAAGGGCTACAAAGGAAAGGACATTCAGCAGCGTACTGGGAGCCGCTTCCGTATCTTCCTGAAACTTCCTGGCCGTAAAGGAGGTGGAAGAAACCGGGGCGGCAGCGGGTGCGGTCTTCAGCCCGATGGTGGCCTGCGGAAGCTGGGCCGTCGCCATGCCTGCTCCGGGAGGAGTCAGGGGAACGGTAGGAGCGACAGCGGCAGGCGCAGCGCCAGCAGGCGGAACCACGGGAGCCACGGGCGCCGTGGCGGAACCGAGGGCAACCGTCTTCAAACCGCCGCCAAGCTTGATGCCTCCGCCGAGGCCGGCGGGACGAAGGGGAATGGTGGGCGCAGCGGCGGCGGGCGGAGCAGCAGGCGCAGGGGCCGGCGCGGGTGCCGGAGCAGGGGCCGGAGCAGGTTGGGGAGTGTTGGTGGAATCGGGAGCGCCTTCGGGCAGGAGCGGAGCGTTTACGGGAGGGGTGCTCAGGGCTGGGCTGATAGGCGCGGGAGGAGCTTCTGCTGCAGGATCGGGCTTGGTGGGATCCTCCTGGTAGGCGGATTTAAATTTTCCCTCGAGGATCACAGCCACGGGATAGCGGTCCGTTTTGAAGTTCGCGGACTGGAAGTTGGAAGTGACCTGTTCCTGACGGGCGCCCTGACCAAGAAGGATGTGGGCCGCGTCGCCCGGCACGGACTTGGCGCGGTTTGAGGTGCTTACGAGGGTGCGCATCTTGAGGCCGGTCCTGGGCTTGCCCACGATGGGGGAGGGGTCCACCATCTGGATCGCAGAGAGATCACGGGTGACGGGATGGTCGGCGGTCAGAGCCTCGTTCTCGAACTTGGCCATGAGGCCGTTTCCACGGAAGAGCGGTTGGGTGATCATCTGCTGGTCCTGGCGGCTCGGGATCTGCCCAAGGAGACGATTGAGGCGGAATTCGCGCTGCAGCATCTGATTCAGCGGGCGCTCAAACATGACCGGACGGGAGTATTTCGGGTCATAGAGCATGGGTTGGTCCGTGCCTCCGAGGGTGACGCCCCAGGTGGAGGTGAGATCATCGAGTCCGGAGCGGTAGTGAGCCCATCCGCTGGTCTCAAAGAGATTGTAGAGATCCTTGTACCACTGAGGATGACGGTCCTGCGGGGTCATGGGCAACTTGGCGGAATAGATATCAAAGAACCGTGAGACGAAATGCTGGTTGTCAAGGAAGGCGATGGCCTTCCCGCCATTCACCAGATACTGGTCGATCGCATACTGCGTTTCCTTGGAGAGGAGTTCCAGGGTGGTATTGCCCATGGGCGGCATCCCCGGTTGAGGCGACTGGGGCCGGTTGATCTTGACGGGGTGGACGATGAGGAGGAGATCGAGGCTTGCGAAGGGGTGATCCGTGTCATCGGGTTTCATGGGCCCCACGTCGAAGGGGACGTTGACGATCTCGAAATCCCGGGCGAGGTGACGGTAGATTACCGAGGGGGGGCGTCCGGGTGCTCCCATCATTCCCTGTGAACCTCCCAGAGCCATCTCGGTGCCTTCCAGCAGGCCGATCCTGCGTTTCGATGTGCGGGTGACCGAACTGATGGCCCGGGAGAGCTGGTATTCCAGTTTCTTCTCCAGTTCCGGGTTGAGGAAGGAAATGGCCTCGATTTTTTCCAAGCTGCTCACGGACAGGCCGAAGTAATACGGCTGACTGGCCCGCTGGTTGTAGTCGTAGTCGTCGAGGTTGGAGCTTTGCGGCATGTCCATGCGGGGATCACGCTGCTGGATGCCGTCGAGTTCGGCCGCGTCCTGCGCCTCGGAGTTGGGCTTCGGCTCGAAGGCCTGCACCAAGATGGCTCCGCCGGAGGCCTTGGAGTATTCCTCAAGGAGGTCCTTCACGCGCTTGGAGTAGTCGACGTACTTCTTGGGCAGTTGCACATCATCGGGGTCGCTCATGTAAAACCGGACCGTCACCTCCCGTCCGGAGTCCTTGGCCTTCTGGAGGATGGAACGGGTTCCCTCGGTAAGGGTGTAGACATTGCCTTCGGTAGTGTCCCACCGGGCGGTGGCCACCCGCTTGGCGATCACGTTCAGGGAGGCCACCAACAGGCAGAGGAGGAGGACAACACCCAAGGTCTTCCATCTATCTAATGCTTTCATGTCGACAGAGATATCGTTCGGAGTTCAGGCTCTCTTGTTCTGGAGGACAGTGTTGGTGATAAAGAGACAGAGCGCGATGACGCTTACGAAGTAAAAGAGGTAGCGGAGTTCGATCAGGCCCTTGGAAAAATCCACGAAGGCGGGCATCACGCTGATGGAAGCGAGGAGTTCGCCAATGAAGGAGAGGAAGCGGAGGCCACTGTCCGCGAAAAAGTCCTGCACCGGGTCGAAGCCGATAATGCAGAGCATCAGGCAGAGGGGAATGGAGACCGCCACACAGATGACCTGGCTGCGGGTGAGGGCAGAGACCGCGATGGTGACCGCGATGAAGGTGGCGCCCACGAAGAGGCTGCCAAGGTAACCCGAGATGATGGGGCCGTGATCCGGATCGCCCAGGATGGAAACGCTGATCCAGACCGAAGCAGTGAAGAAAAGGGATGCGAAGAGAAGCACAAAGCTGCCCAGGAATTTCCCGAACACCAGTTCGATGGTTCGTACCGGCATGGTGGAGATGAGTTCGATGGTTCCCTGCCGGTGTTCGTCGGAGAGCGTGCGCATGGCGAGGAGGGGGGCATAGAAGGCCAGAACCCAGGGATGGTAGAAGAAGAAGAAGTCCTTCAGGGCGGCTTGTTCGCTCTCAATCAGTTCCCGACCGGGCCAGAGAAAGGTGAGGGCGTTGATAGCGACCAGGAAGATGAATATCAGCACGTAGGCCAGCGGCGAGGTGAAGAAGGACGTCGCCTCCCGGCAGAAGATGGCCCGGATGTTACTGACGAGAAGAGGCCCCCCGATCAGGACGGCTGCGAGAACGAGGATGGCGAGGATTCCGAATGCAGACATAACAGCGGAAAGATAAGTGGTTCGTTCAGGTGGCGACTTCCGAGGTGGTAAGTTTGCGGAAGAGTTCCGTCAGGGAACCGGCTCCTTCCGACCGGAGACTCTCGGGACTGCCTTCGGCTACGATCTTGCCCTGGTCAATGATCATGGCCCGGGTGCAGGAAGCATCGACTTCCTCAAGAATGTGAGTGGAGAAGACGATGGTCTTTTCCTTGCCAAGTTCGCGGATCAGCTTCCGGACTTCGTGTTTCTGGTTGGGGTCGAGGCCATCGGTGGGTTCATCAAGGACGAGAACTTCGGGGTCATGAAGGAGGGATTGTGCCAGGCATGTGCGATGGCGGTATCCCTTGGACAGGGTGTCGATGGACTGGTGCACCACGGTTTGCAGGAAGCAGGTTTCGATCACGCGATCGACAGCTTCTTTCCGGGCCAGCCCGGAGAATCCCCGGATGCTGGCGCAGAAGCGGAGAAAACCGACAACCGTCATATCGGCATAGAGGGGGGCGGACTCGGGGAGGTATCCGATCTTCCGTTTGGCGTCCTCCGGTTGATCTGCAACCGGGATCCCGCAGATTTTCACGTCGCCATGGGTGGCGGGGAGAAATCCGGTGATGATCCGCATGGTGGTGGATTTCCCGGCACCGTTCGGACCGAGGAATCCAAGGACTTCACCCTTCTCTACCGAGAAGGAGAGGTCATCGACAGCTGTCTTGTGACCAAACTGCTTAGTGAGATTATTGACTTCGATCATGAGTGGTGATCGTCAGGTCTTAGGTTACAGATCTTGGGGTTATGGGGTTATGGGGTCCCGATAGTGTTAGCGGTGCTGGGCGTTGAGCGTGCGTCTTAGCGGTGCTAGGCGTTGAGCGTGCGCGAATCTTATTCATGTTTTGATGATTTCAAGGGTAAAGTGAGGGATTCGAATTGATGAGAGGGCCAGGACGGGAAAAGGTAGGCCGTGATTCGTGCCTTGCACCTCGTTAACTTTCGCTGTTTTGAGGCCCTGAATCTCGATTTGCCGGGGGGGAGTGCGATTTTCGTGGGTGAGAATGCCCAAGGGAAAACGAGCCTGCTGGAGGCCATTTGCGTTCTGGTGCGGCTGCAGTCTCCGCGGACGCACCGGATGGGGCACCTGAGGCGTTTCGAAATGGAGGGTTTTGGAGTGGCCGGGGAGTGTTGGGGAGAGGTGCGGCGTGTCACGCGCGGGGCGGATGGTCTGGAACTGCGGATTGAAGGGGAGGTGGTGGAATCTCAGGGGAATTATCTCAGTTCCGGGGGCCTGCTGGTCTGGATGGGAAATGAGGATCTGGAACTGGTAAGGGGGCCGGGAGAGGTGCGGCGACGGTTTCTGGATTTTGCGGCCGTCCAGCTGGAACCGACCTACCGAAGGCATCTGGCCCGCTACAAGCGAGCTCTCAAGGCCCGCAACCTTCTCTTGAAGGAACGCTTTCCGGACGAGGAGCAGATTGCCGCCTATACGACCCTCCTGATTGAACATGGCGGGATCCTGCAGCGGATTCGCGCCGCCCTCGTGGAGAAACTCGCCGGTCCCGTAAACGAGGCGCATTCGGCGGTGAGCGGGAGGAGGGAGGAGGTGGGACTGGTCTACCGGGGAGCGGGTGCCGGGGATCTTGCGGCGACCTACGCCGAGGCTGCAGAGCGGGAGCGGCGGCAGGGAAAAACGGTTGTGGGGCCCCATCGTGATGATGTGCTTCTGAGCCTGAACGGTAGCGCGGCGGCGGACTTCGGAAGCGAAGGTCAGCAACGGACCATGGCGCTGGCACTCAAACTGGGGCAGGGCCAGCTTCTGGAGCGAGAGCGGGGGAGCGCTCCGGTTTATCTCATTGACGATATCTTCGGGGAACTCGACACCCGTAGGCGCAATGCACTGATGGAATTTCTGCCGGTCGAATCCCAACAGTTGATCACCACTACCAGCATTGCGTGGATGGACAGGGAATCTCCGCCCCTCTTCCGGGTTGGAGGTGGCATGGTGAGTGCGGAATGAGCCGGGAATTGACGAAGTAGAAATGTCTTATGAATGACAACCGATCAGATCTGCGGAAGGTGCTCGACCACTGGATGGAGGCAGTAAACGGACGGGCTCTCGACGACGTGCGGAGACTCTACCGGGAAGACGCGGTAATCGTGCCGACCTTCGGGAAGGATGTTCTCAGTAGCACGGAAGCAATTGCAGCCTACTTCGTGAATATCACGGATGGCAGAGAGCTGCAGGTAGTGGTGCGGGATGAGACCGTGCGGGAGCAGGTGGAACCCGGGTCCTCACAGGTGATCAGCGGGATCTACGATTGGCGCATTCGTGAAGATGGGGAGGAGCAGCGGATTGCGGCGCGATTCACCTTTGTGATGGATCCCGAAAGCGAGGGGCCGATTCTGCATCACCATTCATCACGGTTGCCGGGTGAAGGTTGACCGGCCCCGGCACCCTTCCTTCGCCTTTGGCAGGGAAGGAGAGGCTTGAAAAGCGCGGCTGCGTATCAGTCAATGGCCGTGTCATGGCTGATTTTGGTGTAGCGGAGCGAACCTACGTAATCGCAGGTGGGACGACTGGCCTGGGGTTCTCGGCCGCGGAGGCCCTTGTTCGCAATGGCGCGCGGGTGGGGATTGGCAGTCGGTCGGAGGAGAGTGTGGCCAGAGCGCTGGAGGCTCTGGGGGAGAATGCTGTGGGCCGGAGTCTGAATGCCTCGGACCCGGGATCGGTTGGCGAATTGATTGAACTCACCTGCAAGCAGTTCGGTGATCTTCACGGACTTTATCACGTGGCCGGGGGAAGTGGACGTTCGGAGGGAGACGGTCCGCTGCACGAGCTCAGCGATGAAGGATGGGACTACACCATCCGGCAGAATCTCAGCTCCGTGATGCGTTCGAACCGGGCAGCGGTTCAGCGTTTCCGGCTTCAGGGCACGGGAGGAGCCATTTTGAACATGGGCAGTGTGCTTGGATTTTCACCTTCCCCGCGGCACTTTGCTGCGCACGCCTATGCGGCTTCCAAGGCGGGGATTGAAGGGTTCTCCAAGTCGCTGGCTTCCTACTATGCGGAGGAGGACATTCGAGTGAATGTTATCGCTCCCGCTCTGGTGGAGACTCCCATGTCGGGACGTGCACGGGAGAATGAATCGATCATGGAGTTTGTCAGGAGGAAGCAACCCCTGGATGGAGGGCGTATCGGAAGGACCGGAGATCTGGATGGTGCGGTCCTGTGTCTTCTGGGAGAGGCAGGGCGGTTTGTGACCGGGCAGGTCTTGTGCGTGGATGGCGGTTGGAGTGTGACGGAGGCTTGAAGGAAGGATCATGAATTCACTTGGAATCGGCATCGATCTCGGAGGCACGCGTATCAAGGGGGCGGGCTTTGATCTGGCGAGTGGAGAGATGATTCATGAGGAGGTGGCTCCTGCCCGGGATGGGGAGCGGGAAGGAGATGTGCCTGCTTTTCTGTCGGAGGTGCGCAAACTGGTTGCCCGTTTCGAAGAGGTGGAGGGCCACGAAAGCGTGGTTGTGGGAGTGTCCTCTCCAGGCTTGGCCAATCGGGCGGCCAGTCAGATTATATCGATGCCGGGACGTCTGGAGGGCTTGGAGGGCCTGGACTGGCCGGAGGCCCTGGCGCGGCCGGTGACCGTCCTGAATGATGCCCATGCAGCCTTGATGGGGGAAATCTGGCAGGGGGCGGCGACGGGCGTGCAGAATGTGTTCCTCCTGACCCTGGGAACCGGAGTGGGAGGTGCAATCGTGACGGAGGGACGCCTGTTACGCGGCCATTTTGGCAAGGGGGGCCACCTCGGACACGCTTCACTCGACTTTCACGGTGAGCCCGACATCTGCGGAATGCCCGGGGCACTGGAGGACATGATCGGAAACCACAACGTGCGGGAACGCTCCGGGGGACGCTACGAGTCGACCCGGGAACTGGTGGAGGCGGTGAAGAAGGGAGAGGAGCATGCCCTGGAAGTCTGGGAACGCTCGGTCAGGGCTCTGGCAGTGGCAGTGGCTTCGTTTGTGAATGTTCTGGACCCTGAATTGGTGCTGATCGGGGGCGGGATTTCCGAAGCCTGGGATGAGATCGAGGGACGACTGAAGAACTGGATGGATGAATTTGAGTGGCGCCCGGGCGGCGGGCGGGTTGAGATCCGTCGCGCCGCACTTGGCGCCATGGCGGGAGCTTATGGGGCTGCCTATTTTGCAATGCAGCGATACGACAAGGGATGAAAGCATGTGAAGATTATCTGCGACTGTGCTCGGAGCTGCTTGCGACGGTGTCCGGTCAAGGTGATGTCATCGACCAGGTGGCGGACAAGTTTGCGGAAACCATCCTGCGGGGTCGCATGGTGCACCTCTTCGGTTCCGGACACAGCAGGATCATGGTGGAGGAGATGTGGCCACGCTACGGATCGTTTCCCGGCTGGAATCCCATTGTGGAATTATCCCTGACCTTTCATAATCTGACGACCGGGGCTAACGGACAACGTCAGGCGATGTACCTGGAGAATGTGCCCGGTTTTGCGGAGCGCATCCTGCGTAACTTCGACATCGCCGCGGATGATGCTGCCCTCATCATTTCCTCCAGCGGCACGAGCGTGGTGCCGGTGGAAATGGCTGAAAGATTGCAGGGCAAGGGAGTGGCGGTGGCTGCGATGGTGAGCAAGAAGCACTCGGTGGCCAGTGTAGCCAAGCGGGAGGATGGCAGGAAACTCCCGGACTTTGCGGATTACCTCCTTGATACCGGAGCTCCGGTGGGTGACGCGGCAGTGGAGGTAGAGGGCCTGGGAGAGAAGGTCGCTCCACTCTCGACGGTAGGAGGGGTTATCCTGGTGAATGCCATCAAGGCGGAGGTGGCGCAACGCCTGACAGAGGGCGGAGCGCCTCCCAAGGTGCTCGCGGCGGCCTGCACGGTGGGAGGGGAGCGCTCGACAGAACTCTTTGAAGCTGCCTACGATGAGCACGCCCGTGGCATGGCCAGACTTTACGAGAACCTTGGCAAGGAATCATGAAGGAACAACCACTGCGAACCTCGGTAGTCGGGAGTTATCCTTTCCCCGCCTGGTTGGAGTCGTGTTCGGGGCGCCTCGACGAGTTCGGCTCGAAGGACATCGAGGAAATGCAGGACGATGCCACCGCGGCGGCCATCGGCGATCAACTGCGGTCGGGGTTGGACGTGATCACTGATGGGGAGCAGACGCGCTTCGATTTCAACCTGAGCTTCTACGGTCACCTGGAGGGGATCTCGCTGGAGGCGGAGTCGCCGCGCAAATGGGGGCCTCCTGCTCACGACCAAAGGGGCAAACACGAGGTGTGCGGCGACCTTGCAGCACCGCGGGGACTGGGGACCCTGGAAGAGTTCAGCCGGCTCAAAAGGATGGCGCCCGAGGGGCAGGCCCTGAAGGTCAGTGTGCCGGGTCCGTTTACGATGAGCGGGCGCCTCCTTCCGGGTGACCGCTACGCGGATCGTTTTGCTCTCACCGAGGCGCTTCTGCCCCTTATTCGCAAGGAATTGGAGGATCTGGCGGATGCGGGATGCGAGGAAATCTGTGTCGATGAGCCCTCAATGAGTTGTTACGGCTACAAGGAGGACACCAGGCGTTTCGTCGACATCTTCAACCGGACCGTGGAGTCGGTTGCGGGGAGGACGCGGCTCTGCACGCACTTGTGCTTCGGGAATTTCAAAGGGCATCCGGTGGGGTATCGTCGCTACGCGCCGCTTTTCCCGGATTTTCTCGATCTGCATGTTGATGAGTTGCACCTTGAGATGGCCAACCGGGAATACGCCGAGTTGGAGGTGATCGGCGAGGTGGCCAAACGGATGGATGTGGCAGTCGGGATCATTGATGTGAAAAGCTATCTCGTCGAAACGCCGGAGATGATTGCGGAAAAGGTGAAGGCCTGCCTCGAACATGCCTCTCCCGAGCGGCTTGTCTTTGCGCCGGATTGCGGTCTCAGCCAGACGGCCCGGTGGGCAGCGAGGCAGAAACTATGCAACATGGTGGATGGAGTACGGAGCGTGCGGGAAGAACTCGGGCTCCGGGTGTGAGGAATGATTGCGCCCCTGCAAAAGGACGAGGCCCTGTTGGCTGATATTCATTCAGCCGGAGGTGGGGAGGAATGCTTCCATCTCTGGTGGTTGGGACAGAGTGGTTTCCTGCTGAAGTGGGACGGCCAATTCCTTCTCTTTGACCCCTACCTTTCCGACTCGCTCACACGCAAGTATGCGGAGACCGACAAGCCGCATGTGCGCATGACGGAACGGGCGATCGATCCCGCGCGACTCGACTTCGTGAACTGCGTGACTTCAAGCCACAATCACACCGATCATCTGGACGGGGACACCCTTGCGGCAATTGCGAATGCTGGCGACGGAGTCACTCTCGTTCTTCCGGAAGCAAATATCGAGTTTGCCCAGGAGCGTCTGGGTGACGCGCCCATCAAGTATCTGGGTCTCAATGAAGGCACTCGGAAGGACAGTGGAATCTGGGAAATAGGAGGAGTGTCGGCGGCTCACAATGAGGTGGAGCGGGACGAATTGAATCGATGCCGGTTTCTAGGATTCCAGGTCGGTTTCGGACCGTTCAGCGTCTACCACAGTGGGGACACTCTTTGGCACGATCGACTGGTGGAGCAGTTTCTCGGGAGAAAACCGGATGTCGCGATGCTGCCTATCAATGGGAACAAGCCGGAGCGGAGAGTAGCGGGAAACCTCAATGGGACGGAAGCAGCCATGCTGGCCCGGGCAATCGGGGCCCGGGTGGTGCTACCCTGCCACTATCATATGTTCACCTTCAACACCGAGGAACCGGAGGAGTTAATGGCTGCCTGTGAGCGACTGGGACAGGGTTACAAGGTCATGCAGTGTGGCGAACGGTTGACGGTGGAACCGGAGGAGACCTCCTGCGTCCGGGAGAAGAGAGTCTTGCGACCGGAGGATGGGGGGAGATGATGGCCCGCATGCATCCGGTCTTCGAGCGCCTGGGGGAGAGTCGCCTCGCGGCGGTGGTCATGATTGAGAATGAGGAGCACGCTGTTCCTCTCGCAAGGGCATTGTTGGCTGGAGGGGTCACCGCCATGGAGTTGACCCTGCGAACTGATGTGGCCCTGGAGAGCCTGAAGCAGATTGGAATCGAAGTTCCGGAGATGATGGTGGGAGCGGGAACAGTCCTAAGAGAAGAGCAGGTTTCAGCTGCGCGGGATGCCGGGGCGGCTTTTGGGATGGCGCCCGGGACAAACAGGAGAATTCTGGCAGCAGCGAAGGACGCCGGGTTCCCGTTTGCACCGGGCATTGCAACCCCGACTGACATTGAATTGGCACTGGAGTTCGATTGTCGGGTATTGAAGTTCTTTCCAGCGGAAGGGATGGGGGGACTGAAATACCTCACCAGTATCGCGATACCCTACCGTCAGCTGGGGTTGCGTTATATTCCGCTTGGGGGGGTCCATGAGGGCAATCTCGCATCCTACACCACCTCGCCGGATATCCTGGCGGTGGGAGGATCCTGGCTTGCGCCCAAGCCCCTCCTCGACACTGGAGACTGGAAAGGGATCGAGTCCCTCGCCCGGCGAGCCGTGGCACTGATCGGAGGGACGGGGGAGTAGCCTGCCGTGGCAGCCCCATGTTGTGTTTGGTTCTTCCTGCATCTCCCATATAAAGTTCACCAATAATATAAAGCCAACCAACTATCCCAACAAGGAAACCAAGTGT
>JAAZXD010000006.1:0-368 GCA_014240355.1 Roseibacillus sp.
AGAAGGGCACCGCGCCGGTGGTGCCAGGGGCAGCAGTGGTGGTTGCAGAGAAGAGCGAAGATTTCGAACCGCAGAAGTTGATAGCCATGTTCCCCATCACTCCTGGCAGGGTGCAGCATACCCACCGGGGGCAGTGGGCGGTGGCCAACTGCTTCGAGTTACCGAGCTGGTATTACGACAAGCAACTTCTGGAGACGGGTGTACGGAGCAAGGACCGGAGCAAGGTTCTGCAGATTCCACCCGGCCCCAACGTTCCGGTCGGGATCCTGTGGTCGGGCCTGACCAAGTCCGGGATCGGAATCCACGGCACTGCCAGTCCTCGAACAATCGGGCGTTCTCTCAGTGCGGGCTGCATTCGTCTTGCCAAC
>JAAZXD010000006.1:378-26319 GCA_014240355.1 Roseibacillus sp.
TGGAGATATCTGTCCGTTCCATACTGCCAGTACAGCATCTCCGGCACAATGGTCACACAGTTCCCCCAGCCCAGCATGGTCAGAAATCCGATTCCGGCGGGGCCTTGGGCCGGGATTTGACGCTCGGCAATTTGTGACCCTTCAGCGATAATTCGACTCGTGCCCGAGCCTGTATCCGCTTCCACCCGGTCCATGGTGGACAAGGGTGCCATGGTGCGGGCGGTGTTGTACTCGATCGTGATCCTGTATCTCGCAGTCGATCTCTTTCTCATCGGAGGTCCCCTTCGTAAATCCTTCGCGCGCAAGGCGCCAAAAAGCCCGGACGTGATCGAGGCCGCCAAGGGTGAGGGCGTTGTGGCCCGGATTCACTACCAGCCGATCCTGCTCACCCAGGTGGAGCGCCGGGTGGAGGAAAACCTGTGGCGGGCAGGGCGCCGCCTGGAGGGCATCCCGCGGGAAGAACGGCTTCTTCTCCGCCGAGCGGCCCTCAACGAACTGATCGACCTGCACCTGTTGCGACTTAAAGTGCGCTTCAGCCAGTCGGAGGTGCCTGTGTCAGAGGCGGAGATCGACGACGAGCTGACTCACTTCACGCGGCGGTTTTCAGGTGAATCGGCCTACCTCGCGTCCCTTGGGGAGCTGGGATGGAGCGAGAAGGAGCTGCGTTACCGCATCGCGGCCCGGATCCAGCAGGAAAAGTATCTGGAGAACATGATTGAGATCGAGGTCAGTGAGAAGGAGGCGAAAGTCTGGTTTGATGAAAACAGGCACCGCCTGGGGCAACCGGAGCGGGTGCGCGCACGGCACATCTTTCGCTCCACGGTGGATCTGGAGGCGGAGCCGGCCGAAGCGGTGGGAAGGAGTCTGCGGGAGACCCTGCACGAGCTGGCCAAGGGAGCGGAATTTGCCGGGCTGGCTCAGCGGTTCAGCGAGGATGACCGGACCAGAGGCAGCGGGGGTGATCTCGGCTGGCTGCGGCGTGAGCGTGTTCCCGCTGGTCTGCAGGAGGTGCTTTTTTCAGCAGAGGTCAGGAAGCCCGTCCTCGTCCGGAGCAAGATCGGATGGCACATCCTGGAGGTGTTGGAAAAGAAGACCGCCCGTGAGCGCGGTTTTGGGGAGGCGCGCGAAGAAGTCCTGGCCGCTCTGGAGGCCGTCAAACGACGGGACGGACTCCGGGACTACCGCAAGGGGCTGCGTGAGCGGGAGAAAAAATACATCGAGGTTTTCTTCGATGTCCTGGAGCGTGGGCTTTAAGGTTGGGAGCGGTGCACGGTTGTGAGATCCGGGCCGCGGTTTTCCCTGCCGGACCAAGAAAAAAGGCCGACGTTCAAACGTCGGCCTTTTGTTCAGATGGGATGACGAAATACTCCCTAGCTGCCCGGTTGAGGCTGTTTCAGGAGATCCGTGGGGCTTTCCCCGTCCCATGCGTCGGCCTGGGCGGAGAGGATGTCCTTGCCCTTCCAGTCGAGGACTTTGCCATCAGATACACGCATGCGCGTGGGCTTGCAGGAGCCGTCGATACGCAGCACGATCACCTTGTTGTCCCAGGTGTCCGGATCCCACTCGGAGGTGTCCTTCTTGTATCCGTCGAGAATGAGGGGGCGGCTGCCCGTGTCCAGGTTGGTCTGGTCGGTGACGTAGGCCCAGTGGACGTCTCCTTCCTCAAGAACCATGTCCGCTTGGATCCGTCCGCCTCTTTTTATCTCGTTGTCCGGCGCGGCGGATGCCGCGACGGCCGAGTTCTTCACCCAGAACACCGTCTCCAATTCGGTACTTCCAGCGAGAAACATCTGGCGGAAGTAATCGTTGGAGTAGGTCGTTCCAGTTCCACCTTCCGCGACATACTCTGCGGTGTCGTCGCTGGGATACTGGCCGTCAAAGTCAGTGGCGAAGGAATCCAGCGCCAGTTTGACTTGTTTTGCGTTATTAACGGCTTCCGCGACGGCCGCACGCTTCAGAGCCTTGAAGATCTGAGGGGTTGCCATCGAGGCGAGGGCGACGATGATCGCAATCACCACAAGAAGTTCCACGAGAGTGAAGCCCTTGCGCCTGCTGCTTGTTACAATGTTCATTTTGAATCCGGGGTTGTTGTTCTGTTGTTTATATGTGTGCCACACTGGAATGCGGCACGGTTTTGTATGTGGGCGCGTTGGAGTACACACCCTTGATTAGATGCTAACTTCAAGGACCTCCCGAACAAGAGGAAAAAGGTCAGGAAGTCTTAAGGGAGCTACCCAAAACGGGTGACGCTTCTTCGCTCGGTTGCCCGGCGGCCAGGATGGCGGCACTTTGTTTCCTGACAAGTTCCTCAATCCCTGTCCGTGCGAGTGTCAGCATGGCCTCCATCTCGGCCCCGGTGAAGATGTTCTCCTCGCCGCTTCCCTGCAGTTCGACAAAGTTGTGGTCTTCAGTCATGACGACATTGAAGTCGACCGCTGCGTCCCGGTCTTCGGGATAGTTCAGATCAAGGATGGGGGAGCCTTCCCACACCCCGGCACTCACCGCCGCCACGAGCTGAGTGAGCGGGAACTCGGTCAGTCCCCCGGTTCCGATGAGGCCGTTTAGCGCGATGGCGAGGGCCACGCAGCCACCGGTAATGGAGGCAGTGCGGGTGCCCCCATCGGCTTGCAGGACGTCGCAATCGACCCATACCGTCCGGGGGCCGAGTTTCTTGAGATCCGTCACGGCCCGCAGGGAGCGACCGATCAGGCGTTGAATTTCCGACGAGCGGCCATCGAGCCTGCCCCGGGCGATATCCCGCGTTTTCCGGTCGTGGGTGGAGTAGGGAAGCATGCTGTATTCTGCGGTGACCCAGCCTCCCGGCACGCCCTGGGCCTTCATCCACCGGGGGACATCCTCCTGCACGGTGGCGGCGCAGATGACCCGGGTATTCCCGAAACTGACGAGGACCGAACCCGCAGCGTGGGGAGCGACGTTTGGAACGAAGGAAACGGGGCGGAGCTGGTCGGGTTCGCGACCGTCAGGGCGGGGCATGTTCGCAGCGTAGCCCGGAGCCGGAAGGTCGCAAGGTGGGAAAATGGAATGGGCGCACATTCCGACTTTCACACCGTTCACCCGGTCCGCTAGGCTACGCTTGTGGGGCAGGTCGCGGAAGACGTTGAAAAGTGGGGGTCCGATGTGATTTTCGGGCGGGCCCGGGGCTTTGGGGCTGCGCTGACCCGGGTCTTGTTCAGGGGGCTTTCCCATGTCTATGGATGGATTGTAAGGGTCCGGCTCAAAGCCTACCGCCAGCACTGGAAGGAGCAGATCCAGTTGGGCACCATGGTGGTCAGTGTAGGCAATCTTACGGTGGGGGGAACGGGCAAGACGCCGGTGGTGGAACTGCTGGCCCGGGCCCTTCACAAACGGGGACGACGGGTGGCCATCCTGAGTCGCGGTTACAAGAGCCGGAAGCTCGACGAGCCGCAGCAGTGGGGGGAGCTCGGACCGGCCGAATGCGAGGCCCTGCCCAAGATTGTGAACGACGGCAGCGGGGTGCTACTGGAAGCCGTTTACGCCGGGGACGAGCCTTACATGCTGGCCAGGAATCTCGAGGGAGTGCGGGTGGTGGTGGACAAGGATCGGGTGAATGGCGGGCGGTTCGCCGTAAGGGAGCTGGGAGCGGACACTCTCGTGCTCGACGACGGTCTGCAGTATCTTGCGCTTGATCACGAGTACGACCTCGTCCTGGTGGACCAGACCGCCCCCTTCGGGACGCAGGCGCGGGCTCTTCTGCCCCGGGGCACCCTGCGAGAGCCTGCCCGGAACCTTTGCCGGGCCAGCCACATCATGATCACCAAGTGCCAGGGCCCGACCGACGAGCGGCTTCTCTCCCGTCTGCGTAGCTACAACCCGACCGCCGAGATCATGCAGACCACCCATGCCCCGCACTACCTCGAACGGGTCTTTGGGGGCGAGCGGCTGTCCCTTGAAGAGCTTCAGGGCAGGTATATCGCGGCCATCAGCGCCATCGCGGTGCCCGAGAGTTTCGAGAACCTGCTGCAAAAGCTCGGCGCCGAGGTCGAGTTTCATCGTACCTTTACCGACCATCACCCTTTCACCCAGCGCGAGATCGACCGGTTCATGACCCGTTGTGTCGAGCGCGACATCGAATTGATCGTTACGACCGAGAAGGATGCGGTGCGTTTTCCCCGGCCCAGCGAACTCGATGTGGACATCTACTTCCTCCGGATCGAGGTCGAGATCCTGGAGGGACAGGGGGTCTGGGATCGTTTCATCGACCACATTGCCGAACCGCGGCAGCGGGAGGTGTCGGACTGGGCCGAAGAGCGGCTCATCGTGGATCCCATAGGTTCTTGAGCCCACAGAGGTTGAGCCCTACCTTCCCTTTACAGCGAAAGCTGAGATCGGAAGATGCAGGAAACGGAATGGATCTTAAAGAAAGTGCCCGAGAGCGTGCGGCCGGGTACCGGTTGTGACCGTGATCTGCCCTTTATCCTGCGAATCCTCCTGGCCCAGCGGGGCGTCATCGCGGAGGATCAGCTGGAAACCTTCCTGCGTCCGCGTCTGGGCGATTTACGCGATCCCTTCGAGCTGCCCGAGATGGACATCGCGGTCCAGCGCATCCTGCAAGCAGTCGATAAGAATGAGCGGATTTGTATCTTCGGGGACTACGATGTGGATGGGATCACCTCGGTTGTCATCCTGCGCAATGTTCTTGCGGCCTATGGCCTGGACCCTCAGACCTTTATCCCCATCCGCGGTCGGGAGGGTTACGGACTGAGTGACGCGGCCATCGATCGCTGCCTGGATGCCGGGCCCAGGCCTTCGCTTCTGATCACGGTTGATTGTGGCACAGCTTCCGGGGACCAGATCAAGCGCCTGACCGAACAGGGTATCGATGTTATCATAGCGGATCATCACGAACCCGGATTGGTGGGGCGGCCCCCGGCAGTAGCTGTCGTCAACCCCAAGCTTGGTGACGACTGTGGCTACCTCTGTTCCGCCGGGGTGGTTTTCAAGCTGGCCCATGCCCTGCTCAAGACTCGGCGTCTCCAGGAGGTGGATCTCAAGAAGTGGTTGGACCTGGTGGCGGTGGCGACGATTGCGGACCTTGTGCCTCTGGTTGAGGAGAACCGCCTCCTGGTGCGCCACGGATTGCGCCGGCTGCCGCAAACTCCCAATCATGGGTTGCGTGCCCTCATGGAAGTGAGCGGCATGAACGGGCACGCCACCAGTGGGGATGTGGGATTCCGGATTGGGCCGCGTATCAACGCCGCTGGGCGCATGGATGCGCCCGATGATGCCCTTGCCGCCCTCATGACGGACTCCGTGAAAGTTGCCACCAGACTGGTTGAGCAACTGGACGACTACAACCGGCAGCGACAGAAACACGAGCAGCAGATGTACGAGGAGGCTCTGCAGCAACTGGAGGAGAGCTTCGATGAGGACAAGGATCCGGTTATCGTGGTGGGATCGCGCCGTTGGCATCCCGGAGTAGTCGGCATCGTTGCTTCCCGCCTCATGCGCTACTACCACAGGCCCTCCTTTGTGGTTTCCTTTGATGGGGAAGGAATGGGCAAGGGGAGTGGTCGCAGCATCGAGGGCGTCTCCCTTGTCGAAGCCATCGCTGCCTGTGGGTCGATTCTGGAAGCGGGTGGCGGCCATCACATGGCGGCGGGGATCAGTCTGTGTGAAACGAAGATGGAGGAGTTTCGCCAGGCCTTCAGCGACTATGTCCTGACCAACACCACCGCGGAGGGCCGCAAGCCACGAATCCACATCGATGCGGAGGTTCCCTTCAAGGATCTCTCTCTGGATTTCCTGCAAAGCTACGAACTTTTGCAGCCTTTCGGACCGGGAAACCCGCAACCGGTGTTCATGTCGCGGGAGGTCTGGCTTACCGAGTCGCCGCGGCACCTCAAGAATCGGCACTTGCGGCTCTCCCTGCGGCAGGGAATCCAGGAGCGGGACGCGATGTATTTCGGAGCAGCCGACCGGGAACTCCCCGATCCCCCATGGGATGTGGCCTTCACCATTGATCGAAACCAGTTCCGGGGACGGGTTTCCCTGCAGATCAGTGTAAGGGAGATCCGGGCGGCGGAGTAAGCCGTGCCAGTTGCACCCTTGCGATTGTTACCGAATTGAAGAATGGGAGTGGAGCAGGATTCATGAGTGCCTGGAACAGCAGCCTCCTTCTCTCTTCCCTGGAGCCATTTACCTCCAAGGAGGCGCAGGCTCTCGCGGCGGGGGAGATCCACACCGTCGAAGATCTTCTGCATTGGTTTCCCCGGCGCTACGAAGACCGGCGTCGTTTCGACGCCTTTCCGGCTCAGGCGAGTGGAAAGGCAGTCTGCCTGCAGGGCACGGTGGTGGATTCGGCCCGGAAACGCTTAGGAGGACGGCGCCAGTTTTACGAAATCGTGATCCAGGAAGGCGGGGACACCATTCTTGCCTCCAACAAGATCACCTGTCGCTGGTTCAACATGCCTTACGTGCACCGCATGGTGGCGGTGGGGCACGAGGTGGTGGTCTATGGCAAGCCCAAGGAGCACGGCGGACGCCTCCTCGTCGATCACCCGGAGTTTGAAGTGGTGCAGGCGGACGGAGGGCCCTCCATCCACCTCGAACGGATCGTTCCAATCTACCGGAATGTGACGGGTGTCCCGCAGCGGCGTCTGCGGGAATTGCTCCATGAGACGCTGGCGCGACTGGATCTCGCCAGTGTGGAAGGGCCCTATGGGATCGAGTTGGGCCCCTCGCGCAGTGAGGCGTTGAGCACCGTGCACTTTCCGGATGAATTGGAACGGGCCCATGAAGCCCGGCGTTATTTTGCCCTGGAAGAGTTCTTCCTCCTGCAGGTGAACGTTCTGTGGCGGCGCCGACGGCATCTGGAGCATCCGGGGCGGGTACAGGGTCGCAGGACCGGACTGCTCAGCGCCTTTTATGAGAGCCTTCCTTTCGACCTGACCGGGGCCCAGAAGCGCAGTGTGCACGAGATTACGGCGGACCTTCGCAGTGAACGTCCCATGAACCGTCTCCTGCAGGGTGACGTGGGTTCGGGAAAGACGTTCGTGGCCATGTGCGCAATGCTCCTGGCCGTGGAGTCGGGCAGCCAGGCCGCCCTGATGGCGCCGACCCAGATCCTGGCCGAGCAGCACTACTTCACCTTCCGGAAGTGGCTGGCAGTCCTCGATGTTCGCCTTGCGCTGGTAACCGGAGCGAAGAAGGAGAGTGATCACCTCGATCTGGAGGGTGAACCGCAGATCGTAATCGGCACCCATGCCCTTCTTTACGACAGCGTGGACTTTCATGACCTGGGCCTGGTGATCATCGATGAGCAGCACAAGTTCGGGGTCGCGCAGCGCGGAAGGCTTATCCAACAGGGGATCATGCCGGATGTGCTGGTCATGACCGCCACACCCATTCCGCGCACGCTGACGCTGACCATCTACGGAGATCTCGATGTCTCCGTGCTGGACGAGTTGCCGGCGGGTCGGGGCAGGATCATCACCGGTGTGCGGGAAAAGCCCAGAGTCACCGATGTCACCCGGTTCCTCAAGGAACAGCTCGGGAAGGGGAGGCAAGCCTACCTGGTGTATCCCCTGGTGGAGGAAAGTGGGGCGGTGAAGGCAGCGTCTGCGACAGGCGAATTCGAGAAGTGGCAGAAGAGGCTTGGGGACTACGAAGTCGGCCTCCTGCATGGGCAACTGAAGCCGGAGGAGAAGGAGGAGATCATGACTCGCTTTCGAGACAACGAAATCCAGGTCCTGGTGGCCACTACGGTGGTGGAGGTGGGTGTGGATGTGCCCAATGCCAGTATGATGGTCATTTATAATGCCGAGCGATTCGGGCTGGCCCAGTTGCACCAGTTGCGGGGTCGCATCGGGCGGGGAAAGCATCAGAGCTACTGCATTCTGGTAACGGACGGGAAGAGCGAAGACGCCCTGCGGAAGCTCCGCGTGCTGGAAGAGACCGGGGACGGGTTCAAGATCGCGGAGGAAGATCTCGTCCTGCGCGGACCGGGGGAGGTCCTCGGGACGGCGCAGAGCGGCATGAGCGATCTGCGCTTTGTCGACTTCCTGGCCGACACCGAGCTTGTAAGGGAAGCGAGAGCGCTGGCGGAAGATCTGTTGGATCGGGATCCGGGCCTGGAGGGCTATCCGCAGTTACGGGAGAGAATAGAGGAGGAGAAAGGGGAACAATAGGGGCCGGGGATAGTGGGAGCTGGCAGATCCCGATCCGGTGGTCGCAAAGGTGGAGCTATCGCTCCAGAATCTCCACTTCGTAGCCGTCCGGGTCGGTGACAAAGGCCATCTTGTGGTCACCGGAGGAGAACTTCTCGCGCCAGCCGCCCGGCCAGATTTCGATGCCGTCGTTCTCAAGGCGGTCACAGTAGTCGATGATGTCGGGGACGCCCACGCAGGTGTGCATGAGGTCCTCGGGAAATTTGACCTCGAAGCCCGGCGAGTAAGTGAGCTCGAGGAAGTGCTCGTTTCCGGGGAGGTGGAGGAAGGCGAGCTTGTTGCCCTGGGGGGAGTCCTTGCGCTCTCCGAGTTCGAAGCCGAGCCTCCGATAGAAGGCAATGGAGGCATCTGGATCGGAGACTCGGATGCGGGTGTGGAGAAACTTGATCATTGAGGTAAGTAGCGGGAAGCCGGGAGCGAGTGACAAGGAAAGAATCGCCTTTGAGGGGATTCCGCAAATTCCGGGACCCTCCCCGGGGCTTCCTATCCGGTTGCGTGAGGATTGCCTCTTGCTACGCCAGTGACCCAGCAGTAGTTAAACCTTATCGCACTTCGGTCCTTCAGCCTGACGCTCGCGCTTCGCTATCTTAATCCGAAGCGGACCCATTTCTCGCTCATTACCCTGGTTTGTCTCCTGGGGGTGGCAGTGGGGGTGATGGTCCTCATCGTGGTTCTGGCAGTGATGGCCGGATTCGAGCGGGAGGTGAAGAGTCGGTTGCTGGGCTTCGCTCCCCATATCGAACTCGAGAAGATGGAAGGGGGCGAGAAGCAGCTCATATACGACTGGCGTGAGGTCAAGGCGCAGGTCGAGAAGGAGGAGGGCGTGGAGGAGGCCTACGCCCAGCTTCGGGACTTTACCATCCTGGAGAGGTTCGACCTCTTCTATCCGGTGGAGTACCGCGCAATCGACACCACCAACACACGCCAGATGGCAGCCCTGGAAGATCTGATCCTCAAGGGGGGCACAGCGGACATGGGACTTGATGAGAAGGCGGTGGTGGCAGAGTCGACGGCCAGGCAGTTCGGGATCGTGGTAGGAGACAAGATCCTGCTCCACTCCGCGCGCAACCTGCAGCAGCTGGCGGAAGCCTGGAAGATCACGGATCGGCCTCTCGTTGCGAAGGAGCATGCCGGGATGTTTGCGCAGATCCGTAAGGATCTGCGCAACAAGATGACGGTGGAGGATACCAGGGAGTCTTTCGAACTGGAGCTCCTCGCGGGCATCTACGATTCCCTCGATGCAATTCGCCAGGAGAAGATCCGGGAGAGCGAACGCCAGGGGCTCAATACGATCCTGGTCATTTTCCAGGGAGGGAAGAAGAGCGGGGATGGAGCGCGGTTTCTGCTTGAGCCGGGTTCGGTGGAGAAGGTGCTGGATCAATTCGACATCCTCGACAGGATGGACCGGGAGATTGAGGATGGGCGGTTGTTGCGTGGCATGAAGGAAGTGGCCCTGCCCCGGGAACTGGAAGTGGTGGGGGTCTTCCAGACCAGTCAGCACGTGATGCATCCTGGTGTCTTCGTTCCGCTCGCCACCGGGCAGGAGCTGAAAAACATGGAGGGCGGGGTGGAGGCCCTGGGAGTCCGGGTGGATGATCCCTACCAGGTTGAACCAGTGCAGGCCCGGCTCGAGGAGGCCCTGGGTTCCGCGTGGTCGGTGTTGAGCTGGAAGGATCAGAACCGGAGCTGGGTAGAGCTCATCGCGCGCGAGCGCATGATGATGTACTTTGCCCTCTCCTTCATCGTGCTGGTCTCCGCCTTCTGCATCATGGCGGTGATCTTCACCATCACCATCATGAAGAAGCAGGAGATCGGAGTCATGAAGGCCCTGGGAGCCACTCCTTTTCAGGTGGTTCGGGTCTTTACCTTGCAGGGATCGATCGTCGGATTGATGGGGTCGCTGCTGGGCGTCGGGCTTGGCCTCCTGGTGGTGCATTTCCGGGATCCCATATATGAACTGCTCAAGAAGGTGGGATTCGATATTTTCCCGGCGGACTTTCACGGGATCGATGGGCTGCCGGCCCACATCAACGCCCAGGAGGTGATGATTGTGGGAGCGGGAGCCTTTCTCCTGTGTGTGGTAGCGGCACTGATCCCGGCCTTTCTTACCTCGCGACATGATCCTGCGCGTTGTCTCCGCAATTACTGAGGACTGAAAGGTTGCGTGATGGAAATCTGGATTGTTGAAGAGGGAGAAAAGCGGGGGCCGTTTGAGACCTACCAGATCCGCGACCGTATTGAGGCCGGTGAACTTGCGGGGGACGAACTTGCGTGGCACAAGGACCAGAGCGACTGGGTGAAGCTGCGGGAGATGGACGCCTTCCGGGCGGAGTTCGGGAAATCGTGGGAGGAGTTGCACCAGGTCCTTCCTCCGCCTCTGCCGAGTCAGCCGAGTCAGCCGTTACCTTTCCTGCGGTTCTTTGCCCGGTGGTTTGATGTCTCGCTCTATCTCCTTCTTGTCTTCTCGCTGGTCCGATTCACCGGGCAGAATCTCCTTGAGGCGGATGGGGGCTTGTTTCTCTACCTCTACTTCCTGCCCTTCGTCTTCCTCGAGGCTGCCATTCTGCATCTCACCAAGACCACTCCGGGCAAGTTCCTCCTGGGGATCCGGGTGGTCACGCCGGAGGAACAGGCCCTTTCCCTGCAGGGAGCTCTGGTGCGCTCTTTGCGAGCCTATATTGTTGGACTCGGTCTCATGGTGCATCCGTTTCTGACCGGGATCTGTCACGTCTACTGCATCTGGTATCTCATGCGCTTCAACGTGACGCCGTGGGACATCGTGACAAGGACCAGGGTGCGGGTGGTGGGCCCGCTTGTTCTTCCCGTTCTGCTCTTCACGGTGTTTTTCCTCATTATCCTGACGCTGCTCGCGGTCGTTCTGAGGCCGACCTTTATCGAGATTCTGGAAATTGTGCGCGAGCTTGAGGGCTGAGTGAGTTGACTCTCCCGGAAGCGGTCTCAATACTCGGGCAAGATATTTATGGCCGGGACGGTTTACTTCGATCTGGAAACGCAACGCAGCTTTAATGACGTCGGTGGGGCTACCAACCTCGGAAAGATGGGAGTCTCGGTAGGGTGTTCCTTCTGCGCCGAGTCGGGGGAATACCGCGTCTACCCGGAAGATGAACTGGAGGACCTCGTTCAGCTTCTAACCATGGCGGATCTGGTTGTGGGCTACAACCACCTGCATTTCGACTACGGTGTGCTGGAAGGTTATACCGTGCTGGATCTCGGTTCGCGGACGGTGAACCTCGATCTGATGGCTGACTTGAAGGAGATCCTGGGCAGGCGTATCGGGCTCGGGCAGGTGGCCACGGCCACCCTTGGGACCGGCAAGTCCGCTGTGGGGGTGGACGCCCTCAAGTGGTGGCGAGAGCACCAGACCACCGGGAGCAACGAGCCTCTGATGAAGATCGCGGAATACTGTGCGTATGATGTGAAGGTCACCAAGTGCCTGCACGAGCACGGGCGCGAACATGGCTACGTCAGATACGCAGATGGCTCTGGAATTGAGCAGAAAGTAGCAGTCAACTGGTAGATTGGGATATCCCGGGGTTCTTTCGATCAGCGGGCAGGAGTTGCCAGTTTCGGCCGCGGGCCGCTGTCGTTACATCGGGCGCCGTTCCCTGACTATGCAGAGGGTCTGTTCGTTGCAGTAGGGGCAGACGAAGGAATTGGTGAAGATGATATCGCGGGCGACGCGGAGGCGATGGCTGCCGAGCGAGCGTCTGGCGCGTCGGTTTCGCTGGGCGCCTGATCCGCGGAGGACGGGACCGCGGCAGAGCGGGCAGTGAGCGGAAGAGGCAAAGGTCTTGGAGAAGATGGAGAACACCAGGGAGGTGAACATGCCGCATAACCCCAGGAAGGCGTACTGATCCTCCTGGGTGCAGAGGGCGTAGACCATGAGGGCGATGGAGGAGGGCAGGGTGAAGAGCAGGAGGAGGAGACTGATGGAGCCGAGCTTCATTGCCCGCGTGGAGCGGCGTGATGGAAGTTTGTGCATATGAGAAGAAAGCGGAATTAGTTCTTAGGTAGCTGGAATGCCCCCGTATCCCCGTGGGGAGCGTCAATTGTGAAGATCTGGAACTGGCCGGGAGCCTGGGAATCATTCCGGCGGCTCAATAGATTGGTCGTCATGCAGAGGGGATACCCGGGGGGAGGCTCTTTGAAGGAGGCTACCCTTTCCCTTTTCAGGGGAACGCCGGTCACTTCCTAGCCAAGCCCCATCATTTCCAGAACCTTGAATATGACGAGGAGGAAGAAGACAAAGAGTCCCCAGATGAAGTACTTCGCGGTAGCCTCAATGGATTTACGTGTCATGGCGTTGGCGCCCTATATAGCTTGGATCATGCTGGGGAGACAGCGTAAATTCTCGGGGAGGATGCGAACAAGGGGTTGAGCTTGACGGCAGATTGCGCTTTAATATCGATGGGATGCCCTATCGGATGGATGATCGTCTGGAGCTGGCGCTGCGTGCGTCAAACGAGGGCATCTGGGACTGGAATATTACGACGGACGAGATCCACTATTCGGGGCGGATTCTGCGGTTCCTCGGGCGCAGGCGAGAAGAGATGCCCCACCTTTTTCATGAGGTTGACCTGATTCACGAGGATGACCGGGACAGTTTCATAGAGCGGCTCCGGGAGATTCTGCAGCCGGGCGCCGATAATCTCCTGGCCGTGGAACCCCGTATCCAGGTGACAAAGGGCGAGGGGGCCTGGCATTGGTTTCGCATCCGCGGGGTGGTGGTTCGTGACAGGGAGGGCCAGGCAGTGCGGATGGCGGGGTCAATGATCAATATTACGCCGCGGAAGCTGGTGGAGCAGGAGCTCCTGGAAGAGCGCCACCTCATGCGGTTGCTCATTGAAAACGTTCCTCTTAACATCTATTTCAAGGATCGCGACTCGAAGTTCACCCTGGTCAACAAGTCGATGGCGAAGTGGAACGGCTTTGGGAGCCCCGAGGACGTCATCGGCAAGAGCGACCACGACCTCTTTCGGGAGGATCATGCGGACGAAGCCTTGCGCGATGAGCAGCAAATCATCGACACCGGGCAGCCGATTCTTGGTTATGTCGAGAAGGAGACGACGGCCCGGGGGGCTGAAGCCTGGGTTCTGACCACCAAGATGCCCCTGGTTGACCGGATAGGGGAAATCATAGGAACCTTCGGGGTTTCCAGTGACGTATCTGAACTGGTGCGGACCCAGCAGTCCCTGGCTGAGGCCGCGGCGGCCCTGCAGCAGCGCAACGACGAGATCGAAGAGGAACTGGCCCTCGCGCGGGAGGTCCAGCAGGCTCTCCTGCCGCACGAGTATCCCGTGGTTTCCAGTGGGGGTAAAAGCGGAGGACGCCTGCAGTTCGGGCACCGCTACATCCCGATCTCCGGATTGGCGGGCGATTTCTTCGAGGTGTTTCCCATCGGGGATCATGCAGCCGGCCTCTTTATCTGCGATGTGATGGGTCACGGGGTAAGGTCGGCCATCATCGTGTCCATGCTGCGGGGGCTGGCGGAACGGATTCACCAGGTGGCAGAGGATCCCGGGGAGTTTCTCGGGCAGCTCAACAGCGGACTGGCGGCCATTCTGCTCAAGGCGGAGATGACTATGTTCGCGACCGCCTTTCTGGCGGTGATTGATCTCGAAAACGGGGAACTACGCTATGCCAGCGCAGGACATCCCGCCCCAATCATGCGCGGCGAGGAGGGGACAAGCGTGTTGCCCATGGGGGGGCGCGGCAAGGGCGCGGCGTTGGGGCTCTTTCCGGAGGCCGAGTATGAAACCCGGACCTTCAAGCTGAGCCAGATCAAGCAGCTCATGCTTTTCACTGACGGGATTATTGAAGTGGAGAACCGTGAGGGGGAAGCCTTTCTTCAGAACAGACTGGTACAGGCTGTTTCGGAAGGAGAGAGCATCGGAGTGGACGCCCTCCTTGACCGTGTGCTTGACCGCGTTCTCTCCTTTGCGGAAAGCCAGCGCTTTGACGACGACGTCTGCCTGCTGGCGGTGGAGATCTCCTAGTTCCCCGGGCCCTTGTCCCTCCACGGCAATGGGCTGCGGTAGCTACAGGCGCCCTGTCACGAGAGTCCAGTGCTTTGAGGCTACACCGAAGCCCAGCACATTCGGCCCTTTGGCGAGCATGATGTGGCGGTGTCCGTCTGAGTAGAACCAGGATCCGTAGGCGGAGGAAAAGCTGCCTTGGCCCGCCGCGATACACTCGCCGGATGGACCACCTCGGAAACCTGCCCTGCGGGCCCGGTCGGTGAAACTTTTTTTGCCGGAAACGGGCGAAGTGTGGGAGAAAAATCCCATCTGCGCCATGTCCGCGGAGTGACCGCTGGCGGCGGCGCTCAGTTTTTCTTCCAGCTTGAGCGGGCGCAGTCCGAGGACCGCCCGTTCGTAACTGATAAGCCTGGCGAAGTTCTTCTGCGGTGCGCTGGCCCAGTTCGATGTGTTGTTGTGCTGGTTGGCAGAGGTGAGGGTGGCCACTTCCGCGCGCATGGCGCCGAGGACCTGGGCAGCTTTCATGTAACTGCTGCCGTCAAAACTTTCCTCAAGAGCCACCTTCCGGCGCTCCTCGGCGCTGATTTCCTCCGCCTCTTCCCTGGTCTGGCCCTCGAACCGGGCGAGTTGATCGTGAATCTCCACCAGGGCATCTGTAATCTCATCAATCTGCTTGTCGAGGGAGGCGGTATCCGCCTGCCCCAGTCTGGAGGCTTTCTGGTAGAGGCCGTCGAGCCGGTCCCACTCCGCGCGCAGCTTGTCGATCTCCTGCTTGTCCTTTTGCCAGTCGCGCATCATGAGCGGGTAGATGCGGGCACGCTCCTGACGCAGTTCGTCCACAACGCTCACCAGTTCGCCGTAGGGATTGCCTCCGCGATTTCGTCCGCTGAGGACGTCGGCGAGCCGTCGCTCATGATATTGCCGGGCCTTCTGGAGGGCCTTGCGGAAGGAGGGGATCGCTTCTTTTCCCAGCAGGTGAACGCTGCGATAGGCCGCCTGACGGCGCTGTGGAGTGCTCGACTGCATCCACTGCAGCGCCTTGAGAACGACTTGCCTGGAAGGAGGAGCAGGCTCCGCAGGTTCCTCCGCACGGAGGGAGACGGGGAGCATGATCACCAGAATAAGGAGAATTCGGAGGCTCATGTTTTGCCGGGGAAGGGGAATGGTGCGGCAAGAACCGGCTGGATGCACGCGGATTTTCGCGTCTTGACGTGAGCGACTACTCCAGTTTCCTTCCCGCCATGCTTCGGCAGTTGCTCAAATCCAAACTTCATCGGGCCGTGATCAGCGAGGCCTCCGTGGACTACGAGGGGAGTATTGAAATCCCGGCCGACCTCGTAGAGGAGGCCCGCCTCTGGTCGGGCGAGAAGGTCCTGGTGGCCTCCATCACCACTGGAGCCCGGCTGGAGACATATGTCCAGGTGGGACCGGCTGGAACCCGAAAGATCATCATCAATGGGGGAGCTGCCCACCTGATCGGAAAAGGGGAACTGGTAACCATCATGGCCTTTGGGCTGAGTGAGGAACCGGAGGAAGCACGCAAGCTCGTTCTTGATAAAGCGAACAACGTGATTCAGGCCAGTGGTTAACTGCTTCCTTCCTCCAGCTCGCCGGGGCGGGGGTGTTTCTCCCGGGCAGCTTACGGAGTGGAGGGTTCCTCTGCTTCGGGAGCGTCAGGGGCTGTGCCATCCGTGTTCACCATGACTCTCTTCGGGGGCGGTTCCCCGGGAGGCACGACCCAGTGGACCAGTTCGGAACGCTGCCTCACCCGCACGTGTTGCTCGCCGTAATAGACGATGTCCTCCTTGATCACGCCAACCTCTTTTGCAAACCAAAGGCTGCGTTTGAGGTAGGTGACGTGATCGTCACCGGTAACGGGGTGAGGGGATATTTTCTCGCTGGTGATCTGAATGCGGGTGGCCTGGAAGGTTCCTGCCGGAACGGTGACCATTCCTCGCTCGATCACCCGGAAGAGAAATGGGTTGCCGGGATTCTTCCCCAGCCACTCCCAGCTCTGCCCCGGCTGCATGTCCGGGATGGCGATAGCCACGCCTTCCTTTAGAAGGTGCCCTTCGCCGTCCTTCACGTTTGCCGGAATCCAGCCCCAGCTCAGGATTCCCTCCGGCCCGATCTGATAGAGCTCCTCGCCCATGACCTTTCCGTTCTCGGAGATGGCGATGGTGGTCAGCGTCTTCCCGAGGGCTTCGATTTCACGCTCGCCTGTGCAGGTGCGGATCTGCTCAAAGGTGATGAGGTGAGCGGTATCAGTGCGTTGTGGTCGGAGTACGGCATCAGCCTCGGAGAGGCGGAGTTCGACGGGGATTTCCTTCTGGACCTTGTATTTCCAGGATTCTCCGGAGAGGGGAGAGAAGTAAGCCACCTCGGGGCCGTCCTGTTTATCGGTGGTGTCCGGGCCGGCAGTCTTTCCGCAGCCGCCCAGTGCCAGCAGATAGCCCCCGGCGAAAAGCACTGCAGAAAGCTGACAAGAGGGCCCTTTCATGAAACGCGGGGAGGAAGAGAGACAACGATCCGGCTCCCGCCACTCCAAGTCGCCCCAAGCCGGCGTCGCCATTGGGTCTCGGGGCAGCGGAGGTCAGATGGGCGCCGTTTGACAACGTGGATGACGGCGACCACCCCGATGGGAAGGAGAGTGAGCATGGCGGCAACGAAGATCCGGGAAATAATGGACTGGGAGCGCTCGTTCTTGACGAGGTGCTGTTGGTCGTGGATCAGCATGACCTGCCTGCGTTCATGGGCAGCACGGTTTTTCAGGAAGACGAATTCCTCTCCGAGCTCAAGGCCAAGGGCCTCCACCTGAGCCCTCGTGTTACGCTCCTTCATCCCGCGGGAAACTGCATTGTGTAGTGCGAGGCCGGCGTCTTCATCCTCGTAGTGCGTGCTGGCGCGGCCCCCGAAGACCACGACAGGTCGCAGAAGTGAATCGGGCACGTGCAGGACGACCGCCCACAGGTCATGGCGGGCCCAGGTTTCCCCAACCCGTCTGGCCAGGCCCTCAAGGGTGGTTTCGGGTGGAAGGCCACGGTCCCACAGAACCACCAGAACGTCGAGAGCATGGCTTGCCCGATAGCGGCCCAGCTCTTCCTCAAGGCGGGACCTGCGCTCCTCGCCCAGCCAGCCGCCGGCATCGAGCACTTGACCGGCTGGAGGGTGCGGGAAGTCAATGGCTTGGCCCGTCGCCACTCCTGGCAGGAGCAGGGACAGGCAACAGAGAAGCCGCAGGTTCATCGGATCAGGATCAGGGAGTGGCGGATTCTTTCCGGTGGCTTTCCCGTTCCATTTGGAGGGAGGCCGGGAGGGATCCCGGTCGTGTGTCAGAAGGGAAGGCTTCCGATCGCGGGGCTTCGGGTTTTCCCGCGCGTTGCGGGTGTTCCGGTTCCTGGTCCTCCGGCAGGCCTTGGGATTTTGCAGGATTTGGGCGGTGATTGGGTTGGCGGCACCCCTCGATCGCCTGCCAGGCGGCGGTGAGGAGATTGCGTGCTTCGGTGAGGAATCCATGGAGTCCCTCCTTCCACTGTTCGTCGCTGAAGCAGGCGGCCAGTTCCTGGAGCGCGGCCTCCCAGAGTTCCTGTTTGAGGAAGGGTTCCAAGGCATAACCACCCGTGAGGGTCAGGCGGCCCGAGGTGAGATCACCGACCACGAGGAGCTGCCAGGCACGGCCATGGTCTGCTCCGGGGGCTGTATTGTGCAGCCAGAAGGCGAACTCCTCGAGCGGGCTCTCCACCTGCAGGTGAACAAAACAGAAGCAAATGTCCACCTGGGGGGTGCATTTGCGGAATTTTCGGTAGGGTTTGTGCAGATCCTTCTCGATTCCGGTGGGCAGAAATTGTGAGGGATCGATGATCAATGTGAGTGGTGGAGCCACGAAGGGAAATGACTTCTGGCACTCGTTGAGGCTGAACCCGCATCGCCGGCAGGTCTCCACCACCTTCTCCAGTTCCCCGCGGCAATGAGGGCAGAACATCCCTCTGCCGGGAAAGACCCGGGGCGGATTGCTACGTAGACGTGTTCTGGTGTTGATGTCGGCCACCTCGCTCAAGAAGGAATTTCTACAGTTAAAACTGATATTTACGAAAGACAAATAATCTAGTTTGAACGGGATCCTCCTTGAGGTGTGGATTCCGGAATTGTGTGGAGCGGTGTTTTTGGTCAGGTGGCGCGGGGTGATCTCTTCTAGTGAGTGCCGGAAAGGGCTTCACGGCGAGGCCTTGCGTTCGGATGGCGTCTCTTCTAGTCATTCCATATCCAATTTAATATCAATGACTTAGGAGTAGACAAAGGCAGTTATTGGAACTTGCTTTACAAGCTGCAGAAGCGCTACCATAGTCCCGCCCCCCTCGTTTTCTGGTCTGCATGAATATCCTGATCAACCTTATGCTCATCGCTTTTGTGACGGTGAGTGCGCTGCTCATTCTCGTGGTGCTCATGCAGCGTCCCAAGCAGGAGGGTCTGGGGGCGGCTTTTGGATCCGGGATGACCGATCAGATGTTCGGCGCGCAGACCACCAACGTGCTGCAGAAGGGAACGGCCTACTTTGGAACCGCCTTCCTCCTTCTCGCCCTGGTGCTCTCCATTCTTATTGCCAATCGAAACTACGAGAAGGGGATTGTCGACCCGCCACCGCCTGCGACGGATTCCGCCATGGCGCCCGAGGTTCCGCAAGCCGATCCTGAAGGCGGAACCGAGACCGGCAACCAGAATGGCGACGATGCCCGTAGCGAGGCTTTGAAGAGAGCCCTCGAGGGCGTGAAGCCGGAGAAACCGGTTCCGGGAACCATCCCCGCGCCGGTACCTGTACCAGAGCCCGCGCCGGTACCTGTACCAGAGCCCGCACCGGTACCTGTACCAGAGCCCGCGCCGGCACCTGCACCAGAGCCCGCGCCGGTACCTGCACCGGAACAGCCGTAGGCTGTTGCCAGTCATCCAGCGTTCTCATTGCGTGTGCGGTAAAAGACCGCATGATCAGTAGCGTGACCGAGACTTCCGAACAACCGGCTTGGGCGTCGCCGGACATTTATCCGGAAAAGCCGGAGAATGTCGCCTATGGTGCACTCTCGCGGAAGGGACGTCGGTGCGAATTCGAGAGCCTCGAAGCGTTGGGGGCTCATGTGCGCGGCAGCCGGGAAAGTGTTGTAGCGGTGTGGACTCCGCAGAGAGAGGGGATGGTTCCCCCTGAAGCGGTGAAGGACTTGCTGGAACCGCTTCGGCAGCGGTTTGTCGATGTGGCGGAGGTGGATGCGTCTGATGCCAGGCGGAACACTCTCATATTCTCTCTAATTCTTCTCTGGGCTCTCTATGCGAACTTGGCCAATCGCATCGTGCCTACCGAGTCCATCGAGGTGGGCCTGGCTGGAATCCTTCTCATCATTTTAGGGCTCGTTCCCTGGTACGATGCCAGGCAGGCCCGCAAGTCCGCCTGGGAGTTGAATGAGCAACGCCTTGGGGAAGAGGAACAGGAAGCCCGTTTTGAGCGATGGCTGAGGAGGGAGCGCGGCCTCTGCACCTGGATTATTATCGTTCTTCTGGTGGTGGTGGGTGCGGTCCAGATCTGGGTGGAAATGGATGACTCGGTGAAGGCGGCGGGATTGGACAAGGCGCGCTACAAGTCCGGGGAGTTCTACCGCCTGTTCACGGCGCCCTTCCTTCACGGACATCCTCTGCACTGGGCCCTTAATGCGGCGGGACTGTGCTACATCGGTCGGCGGGTGGAGGCTCTGGCGGGCTGGCCGCATCTTGCCCTTGTTTTTCTTGTCGCCATGGTGGCCGGGGGAGTGACCACCGCGCAGCTCCTCCCCGATCAAGACTCGGTGGGTGCTTCCGGGGGATTGCTGGGGCTGCTTGGGTTTCTCCTTGTGTTTGAGACCCTCCACCCTCTTCTCGTCCCCCGTCCGACTCGCCGCCGCCTTTTCGCGGCTCTTGTCCTCACCTTCCTCGTTGGTTTCGTCGGGTACAACTTCATCGACAACTACGCTCACGGGGGTGGCCTGGTGGCCGGGATGCTTTACGCCGCGATCGTCTTTCCCAGGTCCCGCTCTGCCCGTCGTCCCCGCGCCAACTGGCTGGACCTCCTCTTTGGGGGAGGATCTCTGGTCGTTTTGTCAGCTGCCGCCCTGGTGGCGGTTGCACTCATGCTGGCGTCCTGAGGGCCTTCTTCCAGCGAACACCGGGAGATCGATTACGAGTAGCGCAGATCCTTGGAGGGATCGGTCTCGAAGCTGAAGGTCTGTCGGGCGTCGGTGTTCGGGTCAATGACATCCCGCAGGAAGCGCAGGTAGCGTGCGTCCTCCTCAACCATGCCAAGCTTGTCGAGGCTTTCCACCTCGAAGGAGACGAAGAAGGCCCATTCTGATTCCTGCTCCACATTGCGGCCCGAGTGCACACGGAGGACTTCGGGGATCTTGAGGAGAATGCTTCGCGTAGTGCGCACCATTTCCTCGAGACGGGTCTCATCCACATCGCGCCGGAGCTTGTAGAGGAGAAGATGGGCGATCATCTCAGGCCTTCCAGTTCAGGGCGCCTTTCTTGAGGACATAGAGGTAGGCCACGCCCAGGACCGCTACAAAGCAGGCCATGGAGAGGAGGGCCATTGCACTGGTGGCGATCAGTTCCTTGAACTGGACTGCCCAAGGGTACATAAAGACAACTTCGATATCAAAGATCACGAAAAGCATGGCCACGAGGTAGAACTTCACACTGAAACGGGGAGCTCCTTCGCCCACGGGCAACATGCCGCATTCATAGGGAACGTTTTTCACCCCGGAGGGGCGCCCGAGCTTTCCGAAAATGACGCTGGCGGTCAGCATGGAGGCACAGAAGCCGATCGCGACCAGGATCTGCATCAGGACGGGAAGATAATCGGAGAGCATGGCTGACGAAAAAAACAAACCTGCACCGAAGCGCGGCGCAGGTTTGTAAAAGACAGGGTGCTGGCTTCACCAGCACGAATTTGCGGATTTTACGAACTCACGCCTGTTGCTGAGCCGCGATATTCTCGCTGTGAGCCTCTTCGATACGATCAAGGCCCTTGTATTCCTTCCCACTCTTCTCGACGAGGCCGCGAGTGACAAGGTTTTGCAGCTTTTCATAGGCGCGGAGGCGGAGCATCTCTTCTCCACCACTCACTGCGTTGCGCTTTTTCAGCCGGTCATAGACGAGTTCAAACAGGTCGTTGAAACCGAAGAACTTGTCGTCCGCACCGAGCACGTTCACCAGTTCATCGGTAACATGATCGGGGAGTCGACGTGAGAAGCGCGTTCTTTTCGTGGTAGCCATAGCGAAGATAGCGTAGCAGCAAGTTGGAACAAGTGCGACACCAAAAAGAAATCAGTTCACTTTTTTTTCATATTCCATGCAAGTAAAATATTCAATAAACTTAGGAAATAATCCAACTATTCCCTATTCTAAGGGGTTTTGGACTTGGATTACGCTTATTATTTGATTAAGAGTGCTAAAGTGATCGCACGCTTGCGAGGCGAGGTGGTAGAGGCTCTTCCCAGCCGTTTGGTCGTGGATGCGGGCGGAGTTGGATATCAAGTTTTCGTGCCGATTTCGTCCTTCGATCGGTTGAATCCGCGGGAGGGCGGGGAGATCACTCTCCTCACCCATCTGCATGTCCGGGAGAATGCCCACATCCTTTACGGCTTTGCCACTTCGGAGGAACGTGACATCTTTCTGCTGCTGGTGGACCGGGTGAGCGGGATTGGCCCGGCCATCGCCATGGCGGTATTGAGCGGCCTCCCCGTGGAGCGCTTCAAGCAGGCGGTGGTGGAGGGGGATGTGAAGGGGCTCTCGGCAATAAAGGGTCTGGGAAAGAAGACCGCCGAACGGATTGTGCTGGAGCTGAAGGACAAGGTGGGAGTGACGGAGACGTGGCAGGTGGGGGGGGCTGGAGCCGAAGCCGGAGCCCCGGCACGGGATGCCGAGCTGGCTCTCCTGGCTCTGGGGTTCAAGCAGGTGGATGCCCGGAAGGCGATTAAGGCGGTTCTGGAACGTGAGCCGGAGATGGCGGCAGAAGATCTCATCCGGGAGGCGTTGCGGGGGCTGAGTTAAGTTTCAAGGGTCCTTTCATGAACGCGGGAGATGGGCCGGGATATGGGTTTCCTGTTTGCAGTCCCGCTCGGTCCACGGTCAGATGGCCTGTGAATGGCACTGGCGCTGGATGACTTCATGAGCGACGCCGCGGCGGTGGGCTTTCGGGAGGATCGCGAATGGCTATTTTCCCCGGAGCCCGTGCGGCTCTCGGGGGCGGATGTCGCGCAGCTTGAGCGGCTGGGGCATCCCCTGCGGATGTTCCAGCTGGGCTGCGACCGCATCTATCGCCGCAGCGTCAAGGGGACTCTGCCGGGATGGATTGCCGACCTGCTGGATGCGGGTAAGCCTGGTTGGTTGGTTGAAGCACAGCGTTCGGATGACCTCCGGGAGGTGGCCCCCCGGGTCATCCGGCCGGATCTCCTCCTCACCGAGGATGGGTTTGCACTCACCGAACTGGACGGGGTGCCGGGAGGGATGGGAATCACGGGGTGGCTCTCGAAGCGTTACAGCGAGGCAGGGTTCGAGGTTCTGGGGGAGGGCTCAGGAATGCTGGAGGGCTTTCGCACTCTCATGCCGGATGGCGGAGAGGTGCTTATTTCAGAGGAGGCGGGAGATTATCGGCCGGAGATGGAGTGGCTGGTGGAGGCTCTCAACGACCGGGGCGGAGGCCCGTGGGGGATGGGCTCGGCGGAGGAGTTCAGCGACGCAAACCCGGCTTCCGCGCTTTACCGCTTTTTCGAACTGTTCGATTGGGAGTCAATCCCTGCGGCGCGCTCTCTGGCCCGGCGCCCGGATCTCACCCCGCCCTTCAAGCCGCACTTCGAGGAGAAACTCTGGCTCGCCCTGATGTGGTCCCCCTCCCTGCGGGAGGTGTGGGAGACCGAGGTGAGGGGAAGTCATCTGCGGCGGCTACGGGAGCTGGTCCCCTACGGCTGGGTCGTGGATCCCACTCCGCTGCCGCCCCACGCGGCCTTACCACGTCTGGAAGTAAATTCGTGGGACCAGCTGGCGACTTTCAGCCAGAAGAAGCGCCACCTCGTACTCAAGGTCAGCGGCTTCAGTGAGCTGGCCTGGGGCAGCCGCGGAGTAGTCATCGGGCACGATATTTCCGGGGAGGAGTGGACGGCGGCGCTGGAGCGGGCCTGTGAGGAATTCGATTCTCAACCCTGGATCCTGCAGGAGTTCAGGGAAGCGCGGATGGTGGAGCATCCCTACTATGATCCCCGGACCGGAGCGATCGAAACGATGCGGGGGCGGGTTCGGCTCTGTCCGTATTACTTCGTTGATCAGGACGGCAGGTCCTGCCTTGGGGGGTGCCTGGCCGCGGTAGCGCCCGCGGACAAGAAGAAGATCCACGGGATGAGGGATGCCATCCTTACGGTTTGCGTGGCGGACGGCTGACCGTCAAATCGGCTACGCGAGCTTCACTGCCGTTCCGAAGGCGAGCATTTCCGACATGCCCTGTGCCACTGCGGAGGTGGTGAAGCGCACGCTGACAACGGCGTCGGCACCCAACTCCTGGGCGGACTGTATCATTCGTTCAATCGCCTGGTTGCGGGATTCGGCGAGCATCTCGGTGTATCCTCCGACCTCGCCTCCGATCAGGGTCTTGAGACCGGCAGCGATGTCGCGGCCGAGGTGCTTGGCCCGGACGGTGTTGCCGCAGACTACTCCGGCATGTGCGATGATTTCCCGGCCGGGTATCGTTTCAGTCGTGCTCAACAATAACATGGGAGGAGCCTAGAGTGGATTCCCGGAAGAGGCGATAAGGGAATGCCAGGTTGATCGGTGGTGAAGATCCAAGAATGCGGCGGGAGTCCCGGGCCGGGGTACGAAAGCCGGGAAGGCTCGCCTGGGGGGGCGTCGTCCGGATGGACCTACTTGACCAACCCTGCCTTCCGGAGGGTGGTGTAGGCGCCGTTCTTGTTAATGGTCTTGAAGGCCTTGCAACTGGCCTTGACCTTGACGTAGCGCCCCAGCTCGGGGACCCAGACTCTCTTCTTCTTGAGGTTGGGGGAGACCGAACGCTTGACCGTCTTGGTCACGTGACGGCCGATCCCGCCCTTTTTCTTGGCCAATCCGGAACGGTGGATCTTGCGGCCCATGCGGGGGCGGGAACCTCTAATGCTGCAGACTCGTGACATCGCTGGAAGGAGCTGGATTGCGGGGCGGGGAGAAAAGCGGTGATCCTGCACCCGGTCAAGGAATTTCGAGGGAGTGGAGGCGGAAGATGCTGCGAAATCAGGGGTTCGGGGGCGGAGGTCCACGGATACAGTGGTCTGAATGATGGCCCAGGGCCTTCTGTTACAGCTTCCGGGGCAACCTCGGGCGGGTAGATCGTGGTGCGTTCCCCGCATTCTGCTAGGGAGTGACAGGCGGGTATCGCCAGGCGAGGTCCTTGCCGGGGAGGCCGCCGTCATCCACCCCATCGAGGCACCGGTGGTAGATCAGGGGCATTCCGCCAAGCTTGAGACGGTAGGCAAGGTCACATCCGGTGACGAGGACAACCAGGAGGACTGTCAGGGGTTAATGCGCGACCATGGGAGGCAGGGGGCTCCGCCTCCAGGGGCCGTTGGATGTTCCTACGAATTTTCTCGTGACCTGCAGGGGCAGGCCCTAAGCGTGCGCCATGGCCAGTGAGAAAGTAGCGTGGATTACCGGTTGTTCCCGGGGACTGGGACGAGCCATGGTGCGGGGTTTCGCGGCGCGTGGTTGGACGGTGGCAGGTTTTGCCCGCAGCGCGGGAGCGGTCAAGGCGTTGGCCGGAGAACTGGGGGCGGGCCACTTCTTTGCCTCCGTGGACGTAGTGGAGGAAGACGAGGTGGAGGCCTTCTGTTCGGCCGCACGGCGCGAGGCGGGACCGCCGGACCTTCTCCTGAACAACGCGGCCCTGATCAACGAGCCGGCTCCGCTCTGGGAGGTGGCCAGCGAGGAATTCGGGCGGGTGGTGGACGTTAATATCAAGGGTGTGGCCAACGTGCTGCGTCATGCGGTGCCGGTCATGATTGAGCGAGGCAAAGGTGTGGTTGTGAATTTCAGTTCGGGTTGGGGCCGCTCCACCTCACCGGAGGTGGCTCCCTACTGTGCCACCAAGTGGGCCATCGAGGGGCTGACCCAGGCGCTCTCCTGCGAGTTGCCCGACGGCGTGGCAGCAATTGCCCTGAATCCCGGGGTCATCGATACCGACATGCTGCGCTCGGCATGGGGCGAAGGAGCGGCCGCCTATCCCGACCCCGAGGAGTGGGCCGAGAGGGCGGTGCCGTTCCTGGAGAATCTTGGCGCCCGGGACAATGGAGGGTCGCTGTCGGTCTGAAGTGAACAGCAAGCAGACAGTTGGTCCACTGGGCCTGAAAGCCGGGGAAGAGGGAGAATGATTCTGCGCCTTCCCAGTCGTGTTCTTTCCTTTCCGCGGCGTCCGCTGGTGATGGGGATCGTGAACGTGAACGACGATTCCTTTTCAGGTGACGGAACGCTGGATGTGGACGAGGCCCTCCGGCAGGCGGTGACCCAGGCGGCGGCGGGGGCGGATATCGTGGACCTGGGGGCGGAGAGTGCCCGCACCAACCGGGCGGCCATCCCGGTAGAGGAAGAATGCGCGCGCCTGCGGGGAGTTCTCGAGCGGTGGGGCGAAGTGACTGCCTCGACGGGACCACGGGATGACGAGCAGGTCTGGCCCCCGGTGCTCT
>JAAZXD010000070.1:0-4609 GCA_014240355.1 Roseibacillus sp.
GAAAGCCGTTCCCGCACGACCATCCAGAACCTGGAAGAGGCCAAGAACATCCTGGATCAGCAGGACTTCGCAAGTGCCCTCATCGTGAGCGATCCCTGGCATCTCAAGCGCGGGGTACTGATAGCCCGCAGACAGGGGATTGAAGCCTCCCCCTCCGGCACCACCACCTCGCGATTCGAATCGATGAAGTCCCGCGCAAGTTTCACCCTGCGCGAACTCTACCTCTACCATCTCCACCTGCTCTTCGGTCGATAGTTGCCACCGTGGAGGAATGGAGAGGCCCGGGGAGAAAATAAACCGGGATCTCCCTGTTTAGGTTTATGGGACCGGGTCCGCGGGCACGCCTCCCCACCCTCCACTCCCGGACGAGGGGCCAGGGTGCGCGAGGCAGACAAGAAACGCTTTCATGAGATGCGATTTGTCCTGTAAACCGCTTCTACTCTTCCGCTTTCTGCTGCCCGGCTTTGGAGGGGGACAACTCCTTCAGGGTGATCTCCTTGAACCGCACCGTGAGCGTTCCGCCACCATGCACCTGCAGGCCAATGTATCCCTCGAGAGGAATCCCGGCATCCTTCTCGGTGTAGTCGGCACACGCCACATCGTTGAACCACATGCGGATGCGCGGACCTTTACAGAGAATGCGATAGTGGTTCCAGCCCTCCGGCTTGACCACCTTGGCCAGGGCCTCCGGATCCAGCACCTTGGAGATGACCTTCCGGCGGCGCGATTCGTCATAGATCTTTCCCCAGTAATTCTTCGCCGCATCCGCCTGGTAGCCGATCATCTCGTGATGGTTCGCGATGCGCTGGCTCCGGATCTGGACCCCCGAGTTGATCCCGCCCTTCACCGGCGTGATCTTGAACTTCACATTCAACTCGAAGTCCTTGTAGGACTTGTCAGATACGCAAAAGGTGTTGTGGGGGACGTGCTCGGTGAGCGAGCCACCCTCGATCGCACCATCAGCCACTTTCCACCACTTTTCCTCCCCCTGGTTTACATTCCATCCCTTCAGGGTCTTCCCGTCAAAAATGGACATGTCCTCTGCCTTGCCGTGATGGTCCGCCCATGCGAGGAAAGGAAAGGTCCAGAAAAGGCCCAGAGTAGCAAGTAAACGTCTCATATGGAGGGGAGTCTGCTCAACACATCATCCGCTGTCGAGATTGCGCTCCCGAAAGAAGACGGCCCGAGGGTCACGGGAGCATCCTTCTCATTATCAGATTCTTCATGCAAAACACGAGAGCTTGATCCTTTTTTGATCGCACCATTGATTCAGTTTTTTACTTCCTCTTGTGTATGATGTGTCATCACATATCAACTAACCATCCGCTTAAAATGGAGAATATGAATTCGGTAATCAGTAACCCTATCCCAATAGGAATCCTGACTCTGGCCCTGGCAACGAATTCGGCCTGTCCGGACCTTATCCACCGCTGGTCCTTCGATGAACCGGCGGGCAATGCAATCGACGGGGCAACATTCTCCGATTCGATAGGTGGTGCCGACGGAGCGGTGCGCGGGGATGGAGCCAACTTCACCGGGGCGGGACTCGATCTCCCCGGTGGGGATTCCCTGAACGGCCGGGCGGCCTATGGGGATCTCCCCAATGGACTGATTTCCTCGCTGACCGACGCCACCTTCGAGGGATGGGTGACTGTCAGCTCAAGTAACGGAGGAGGCTGGACTCGCTTCTTTGATTTCGGCAACACTCAAGGAGACCCGGTGGCCGGTGAGATCACAGGTCCCGGCAATACCAACGGCGGCGGCACGGACGGTCGCGATTACATCATGCTGTCGGCCTCACGTGGTGGGAACTACGACCAGCAGCGAATAGAAATCCGCAATGAGGATCCGGCCGGTGGCGGGGTCAGCACCTTTGACAGCGACATGGTGACCGTCTTCGGTGAGCAGATTCACTTCGCGGTGACGGTCAAGGACCTCGGAGATGGAACAACCGAAATCAATTACTGGCGTGATGGCACACAGCAAACGTCCAACGCGATCGCCCAGACGACACTCTCCGAGATTAACGATGTCAACAACTGGCTGGGGCGCTCGACCTGGATCAACGATGGCACCCTGGACGGCACCTTCGAGGAGTTTCGCATCTACGATAAGCCCCTGACTCCGGAAGAGGTGGCAGAGAGCCTGTCCCAGGGTCCGGACCTGCCGGATGAGGGCAATGTCCGGATCACCGACGTTCATCACGACAAGGCAACGGGCAATCTCAGCATCAGTTGGGAGAGCGAAGCAGGAATGCTCTACAATCTGCGCAGTGAACTCGATCCTGGCTCTGCAACCCCTCTCGATTGGCCCATTCATGGCGGCAACACGGAAATGGCGGCAACCCCTCCTGAAAACACCCTGACCATTGCCCTGCCTGCCGATCTCACCCGCCTGTTTGTGATCGAGGGATTTGAAGCCCCTCCCGTCATTCTCTTTAACGATGACCTTGAATCAGGGGTGCAGGGCTGGACCACCCTGGTTAACGACGCTGTTGGAAACACCCTTTGGGAGTTTGGAACGCCCGGCGGATCGACGGGCCCTCTCTCTGGAGCCGGCAATTCGGCCAACGCATGGAGCACCAACCTTGGTGACTACGGTCCCGACTCCAGTATCGCCCTTCGCTCACCCGTCATCGATCTGAGCACCGTGACCAAGGCAGAGTTGACGTTCGAGGTCTTCCGGGACGCCGACGGCTTTGGAGACAGGGCCTTTGTCCGCTTCCTGAGAGCCTCTGACTTCGCCCAGCTCGGAGGAGAGACCGACCTCGACCTGTCCGTCTTCGACATCGACTTTTCAACCATCCGCATCGATGTGGTCCCGGAAGCCATCGGCGAAAACGTAATCATCGAGTGGAACTTTATTAGCGACAGCACTCCGGACGCCTTCAGCGGTCTGACCATTGACAACATCAATGTTGACGACTCCAACTAGGATCGGACCTGTAGCAACGCGGATAACGGAAAAACGTGGGACGTGGGCTCTGTTACCGGGAGCATTATTCACCAGATGAATGGAATAGCAGGAAGCGTCCTGCCCCGATTGAGTTAACGGTCGGGCACCCAACCAATTCAAATTGATCGTAAGGAACGAATTAAAGGTGGGGTATTTACCATAATCTCTATAGATTACTCCGGTGCGATCTCACATTTCGCAGTCCATCTACATCATCTTCCTTGCGCTCCTGCCGCTGGGGGCCACCGGTGCGCTCAACTTCAAGCGCGACATCCAGCCCATCCTGGAGACCAACTGCCTCCGTTGCCACAAGCAGGGTAAGGCCAAGGGTGGCCTCCGGATGGAAACCCACCCCCTCATGCTGGAAGGCGGTGAGGAGGCCGAGGCCATCGTCCCCGGCAAACCCGGAGAAAGCGAAATCATCCGGCGCACGCACCTGCGCCCGATTGACGAGGGTTTCATGCCGGATGAAGGACAAGCCCTTAAGAAGAACGAACTTGAGTTGCTCACCGCCTGGATCAAGTCGGGTGCGGAGTGGCCTGAGGGAATCACCCTGACCGAGCGCAAGCGCATTTCTGTCAAACGGGTGGCCATGCCCAAGAAGACTCCTTCCAATATGGTGGAAGCTGCCCACATGCTCGATGACATCCTCCGCCGCGAAAACCTCGGAGGGGATGTCATCACCACCCCGGTGATCAGTGACGAGGCCTTCCTGCGCCGCGCAACCCTCGACCTCATCGGCCGGATTCCGACCATGGTGGAGGTAGCGCTCTACGAAGGCTGGGGAAAGGACCGGCGCTCCCGACTCATCGAGAAGCTGTGCGAGCATCCACGCTTTGCTGACCGCTGGACCATCTTCCTGGCCGACATGCTGCGTATTCGTTCCAATGTGACGGGCGGCAACCAGCTCCTCGCCTACGTCAACAAGTCGATCGAACAAGGCAAGCCCTACGACATCATGGTCAGGGAACTCATCGGTTCCTCCGGCAAGCCCAATTCCAATCCTGCGGTTGGCTACATCCTGGGAGACAACACCGACCCCATGGAGCTCGCGGCCACCACTTCGCAGGTCTTCCTGGGAGTTCGCATCGGTTGTGCGCAGTGCCATGACCATCCGTTTGACGACTGGGAACAGAAGGATTTCTACGAACTGGCGGCCTTCTTCGGCAAGACCAGGCAGGTGCGCGGCGGTCAGCGCAACCAGATCTACACCACCGAGGGGCACGAGATGATGGTTCTCTGGCCCCCGGAAGACAGGGCGGAGGCCGACCAGCGCAAGCCCGTCAGTCCCCGGTTCCCCTTTGCCCTGACCGACTACGGGAAACTGCCGACCTTCCTCACCCGCTTTGAAAAAAAACGATCCGCCCAGACTGCGGTGACGGACGCAGGGGCGGAGGACGCCTCCCTTGAGGCCCTCCTCGACTCGGTGAATCCGACCGTTGGCCGCAGGAAGAACGTGGTCCTCGAGGAAGCCAGGAAGGAGAGCAGGCAACTTGATGTCCTCGGCGACATCTACCGCGCCAGTATCCTGCGCAACCAGCTCGCCGAGCTCATTACAAGCCCACGCAACGGCTACTTTGCCCGCGCCTTCGTGAACCGCATGTGGGCCGAACTGGTGGGCCACGGCTTCGTGGAACCCCTCGACAACTTCTCA
>JAAZXD010000070.1:4647-11154 GCA_014240355.1 Roseibacillus sp.
CCTGGCCCAGGAATTCATCGCCAGCGGATTCGAGATGCAGCATCTCATCAAGCTCATCATGCTGAGCGACGCTTACCAGCGCTCCCACCTCTCCGGTTCCCTTCCCATTGCCCGGCGGGAACACTCGGAGAAAAATTTCGCGGCCGCCCCCCTGCGCCGGATGCTCAGCGAAGTCCTCTACGACAGCGTGGTGGTGGCCGGAAACATCGGCGAACACAAGTGGCCCGCCGGCGCCAACCTTAAGAAAGTCGTGCGTGAAATCAACGTGCCCACCGGGGAACTGGTGGCCGCCACCCCGGAGGGCCCCACCCCCCGGATGATGGTCAGAGCAAAGCCCCCGATGCGGACGGATGGCTACGACCTGGAGTCCTCTCTCTCCCTCGATTTCAACGCCCTGCTCAGGAAAGAGAAGATGAGTGAACTGGAAAAGATGCGCCGGAAGTCCAACGAACAGATCGAAGCCAGGAAGATGGCGGCCGAGGCTGCCGAACAGAAGCGCATGGTCATGAAGTACCGGACCGAGAAGGTGGAGGAGATGGTCGACGACAACCCGCGCTTCGGAAGCGCGATGAGGATGGCTACCCCCGCACCCCCGGCACACTTCCTGCGGGTCTTCGGACAGCCCGCGCGCGACGGGTTGGGCCAGTTTCGCGACGGGCAGGCTTCCCTGCGCCAGCAACTCATGATGATGAACGGTCGCATGACGCACGAAGCATCGCGGGTCGGCACGATGGAGCCCCTCCACAAGCTCCTGGAACGCAAGAACTACAAGCGGGCCATCGAATGGGCCTACCAGGAAATCCTGACCCGCCTGCCCGCCACCGAGGAACTGGCCGACGCTCAGCTGATCCTGAAAACCGGCGGAACACCGAAGGGCGGCATGGCTGATCTCCGCTGGGCCCTGCTCAATAGCCACGAGTTTCGCTACCTGCCCTGACCGAAACTCCACCTTTTCATTTCGAAACGATCCCCAGTGTCCGATTCTCCAATCCCCGCACCTTGAAACTTTGAACCTGAAACTTGAACCTCTCCCGAAATGAGCTGCCAGGATTACGTCCACACCAGAAGAAACATGCTGAAGATGTTCAGCGCTTCAATTCTGGGAATGCCCATCAGCAATCTCCTCGCCGCGACGCCCGGAAAAGGTGGCACTGCCGAACACGTGATCCTCTTCTGGAACAGCGGTGGCATGAGCCACCTTGACACCTGGGATCCCAAGCCAGGACGCCCGGTGCAGGGTGAATTCAACCCGATCAAGACCAGCGTGCCCGGGATGGAGATCTCCGAGATCTTTCCGGAACTTGCCAGACAGATGCACAACGCGGCTCTCATTCGCTCCATCCGGGGAACCAATGGAGACCACGGGCGCGCGCAGTATGAATTGCAGACCGGCTTCAATCAGGCTCCCAACGTGATGCACCCCGGCCTCGGCTCCATCGTTGTGCATGAGCGCGATCCCCTGGGCGACCTGCCTGCCTACATCAGCATCAGTGGAAACCCCGCCCGCGCAGGCTACCTCGGCCAGCAGTGTGAAGCCTACTACGTGGGACGTCCCGGCGAGAAGGATCCCTACCTGGCCTTCCCCGAGGGCATTCACCACGCACGCGGAAAGAAGCGCCTTGAGATCCTCGCGAGAATGAATGCGCGCACGTCGGACCAGCTCGGGGCCGGCAAGCTCAAGGCCTCCGAAACTGCTCTCAAGGACGCCATTGCCCTCATGGAAAGTCCTGCTCTGAAAGCCTTCGAGTTGAACGAGGAGAATCCCGCCACGGTGGAGCGCTATGGCAACACCGAGTTCGGACGAGGCGCCCTCCTCGCGCGACGCCTGGTGGAAAAAGGCGTACGCTTTGTCCAGGTCAACCGCGGCGGCTTCGACAACCACGGCACCATCTTCGAAGCCATGCGCAACCACGGGGCAACGATGGATCCCGCCCTCGCCTCTCTCCTGAGCGACCTCAAGGCCAACGGCCTGCTAAGCAAGACCCTGGTGCTGGTCCTCTCCGAATTCGGACGGACGCCACGCATCAACGACGGGGGTGGACGTGACCACTGGGCCCGGGTCTTCAGTGCCCTCATGGCTGGCGGCGGCATCAAGGGCGGCACCATCATCGGGGCATCCGACGAGGACGGGATGGACCCGGCCGAACGTCCGGTGAAGCCTTTTGACCTCCACGCCACCGTCTGCCACGCCCTCGGAATCGATCACAACCGGGAAATCATCACCCAGCAGGGCAGGCCAATGCGGTTATTGCGGAAAGATGGACAGCCCATCCGGGAACTGCTCGTATAAGAGCATCGTGCCACGCGCCGTTCTCTCACTCTTCGCCTGCCTTCCCTTTGCCACCTTCCTCCCGGTGGCCGTTGCCCAGCAGCCGGCAGCCGCAGAACGCGGATCCATCGTTGAAGACCGGGCCGCCCGCAAGCTCCTGCAGGCCGGGGATGCCCGACTGGAGGTGGGAGAAAATGAAAAGGCCCTTGAGATCTGGGAATCGGTCATCGAGCGCTACCCGCGCAGCCCGGTCCGCTTCGAGGCGCACCTGCGTCTCGCCGATCATCTCCTGCAGGAACTGCGCCAGTTCGACAAGGCCCGCGCCCACTATCAGGCCGCCGCCGGCGAGGCCAATCCCAACGACCAACTGCGGGCCTACGCCTTCCTGAACACGGGCACCTGCTACTATGAGGCGGGGCGTTACGGCAACTGCTTCAAGATCATGCGGCAGGTGATCGAGAACTTTCCCGCGGCGTCCGAAGTCAATGTGGCCTACTACTATATCGGGCTTGGCCACTTCAAACAGGGGCACTACAGCCGTGCCATCGAAGCACTTGAGAAGGTGGGCACCGCCCTTTCCGACAACGATGCCAGAATCGAAAAAGTGGAGGCCGGCAAACGCCTCTTCATCAAGATCGATGACAGGGACTTCGCCATCCTGGAACCGGGAGAGCAGGTCGAAGTGATCTGCCAGACGAAGACGGGGGACCGGGAAAAGATTCTCTGCGATACTGTCGGACGGAATGCCAAGATAACCCTGGGCAGCATTGTGACACAGCTTGGAAGCCCTGAACCAGGCAATGGAATTCTCGAGGTGCGGGGAGGAGACCTCATCACTGTCATCTACCTCGACAGGCACACCACCGACAAGGGCACCAACGAGCAGCGCCTCAAGGAAGTCCTGGTAATTGGGAACGGCATCGCCCGCATCGCGGATGGAACCTACCAGCACGACCTCCAGGCTGCGGTCCTGGGCAAGCGCCTCCACCTCCAGGTCTCCGATGCCGACCACGACCTCACCCCGCAGGCCGACCGCCTGGAGGCCACCGTGCAGGTCTACAGCCGCAAGACTCCCGATGAGATCGACGAGGAGATCGCGGAAAGGGTGGCCAACGGCGAACTGGAAGAAGCCCCCGAGGATGGGACCCTCAAGGACCTGATCGATCCGCTCAAACTGGTGCGCTCGCTTCCGGTTCTACTGCGTGAAAGTGCTGAAAACGGGGTCTTTCGCCTTGCCGTCCCCCTGCATCCGGGGAGCGGAGTGCCCGACGCCCTCCATGCCGACCCCGGACAGGTGGTGCGACTGGTCTACCTCGACAAGCGGCACCTCGGCGAGGACTCCCTCACGCGCACCGCCGAGGCCCGGGTGATTGAGGGCAACCTGGGAGAGATGCGAGTGACCCGCACCGAGATTTCCGACGAGGAACTGCAACTCAAAACCAAGCTCCGCACCGCCACCGCCCTTACCCAGGTAGGCAACCACTACAAGGAATTCGGCCTGAAGGAAAAGGCTGATCTCAAGTACGGCGAGGCCCTCATCGTGTGCGAGGGCATTCTGGAGGAGGCCCGAAAGGCCGGCGGCAAACTCCTTGAGGAAACCTACGTCCAGCTCTGGCGGATCTACTTCGCAATGGACGAACTCAACCTCGCTCTCGCCATGAGTCGGCGTCTGCAGACCGAGTTTCCCGCCAGCACCTTCGTTGACGAAGCAATGCTGCAGCAGGCTCACGTGGAGCGGAAACGCGAGAACTTTTCCCGGGCCATCGGACTCTATTCCTCCATCGCAAAACTTCCCAATAGCAGTCTGCGCGGCGAGGGGCAGTTCTTCGTGGGCGAGTGCTACGAGGCGATGGCTCTCAAGTCCACTGCCGAGCAGGCCTCAAGGCTCTTCGAGAAGGCCTTCCTCGCCTATCAGGCTGTCTACGAAAACTTCCCGGAGTCTGGCCGCATCGGTGATGCGGTGGCCAAGATGGCGGCCTTTTACTATCAGAAGGAAGATTACGCCCGGGCCGTCGACGTCTTTGAAAACGTGCTCGCCGACTATCCCGACGCCAACTTTCTCGATGTCATCCTCTTCAACTACGGCCGCTGCCTCTACAAGCTCGGACGCAAGCAGGAGGCCCGGCGACGTTTCGACCAGTTGATCAACGACTTTCCTGAAAGCGAAATCGCGCCGGAAGCCAAGAAGATTGTCGACGCCCTGAAGAAGGCTGTTGCCCCGGCACCGGAAGAGTAGCGGCCTGCGCGCTCACGAATGTTGAGTAGAAAACTTTCCACCTTGAAAACGTCAATCCTGTCCGCCCTTGTCCCCGTCCTGATCGCGGGTATCCCACCCGCCGCCGGTCAGGATCGAGCGGCCCACCTGGAAGCCCGTCTCAAGGAAACCGCGGAATCCTCACCTCCGGCCGCCCGGATGATGCTCGATCTCATCGGGATCTACGAGGGAGGTGAGAAACTCTTCGGAATCATCCGGACTGCAGGGAAATTCTCCCGGGCACAAACCAAACATCCCGAACGTCCCGCAGTGATGGTCAAGCTCATCGAAGGCTACGCCCTTACAGGTCGCCACAGTGACGTGATCACCACGGGGCGCCAGTTCCGGGAGATGTTTCCCGGCCATGCGCTCACCCTCGAGGTGCGCAAATATATGGCCACTACATACGAGCGAACCGGCCGCCCCCTGCAGGCGGCCCGGGAACTTGATGCCAATTGGCGCCAGGGAGGAGTGATCCCCGAGGGAGTGCGGGCGCTCAAACTATTCCAGGCAGCCAAGAATGCGGACGGCTTCCGTGAAGCCGCCGCCCTGGCCAAGGGCATGGCGGACAAGTTGCCCGTTGACACGGTCCTGACCGGCTGTGGCCTGATTGGACTGGAAATGGCGAACCAGGCCGAACTCTGGGCCGAGGGACTGGCCCTCGCAAAGGTGCTTCTGCGACGCAATGCTCCTCTGCTCGGGCAGGAAAAACACGAGCTCTGGTCTCACACTGCCAACTTCGAGACACGGCTTGGACAACACATCAACGCGGTGGCGTCCCACCGGAAGGCGCACGGCAACATCACGCATCAGCCCCACAACACCCTCATCGACGCTCTTATCCGGGCCAAGAGTCCACCTGCCGAGGTGGAAAGGGAGGCCCGCAATTACATGGCGGCCTATCCCACTGCGAACGACCGCTACCAGCAACTGGCCAAGGCCGCCTCCGCCCATGCTGGCGCTGGCGACTTGACCCGGGCCCTGAAACTGGGTGCAGAACTCATGGCCATCCCCGGAATGAGCGCAGAGATGGCGCAAACCGTAGTCACCTGGTGCGGAGAAACCCACGCCCGGTCTGAACAATCCCTCCTGCGGGCAATTCGTGCCAATCCAAAACATGCGGGCCCGATCCGTGCTGTCCTTGCCCTGAATCTCTACGACAAACGCATGGAGGCCGGCGGCAAGGCGCGGGCCATGGCCCGGAACTACTTCGCCAATACCCCAACCGGAGACAGCCTGGCAGAATACACCATTGCCTACCTCCTCCGAACCGCCCCTGACGAGGCCACCTTCCTTGCGGATATTAAACTCATCCTGACATGCGCGCGGAAGCATCTCCACCTGCGGGGTTTCCAGGAGCGCATCGCAAACGTGAGCCTCAAGGACGCCAAGCGTAACCGGTCCTGGCAGGGTGCACGCAAGACTTTCAGCAATGAAACCAACACTCGCCTGTGGGTCCAGGTCGGGGAACCCGGCGGAAAGTCGGGACAAGCCTGCAAACAACTTCTCCAGCAGAAACAGCCTCCGGAGCTGCGCCGCCTCCTCCTCACCACACTCGCCTACAACTATCTCCATCACTTCGGAGGCACCTCACAGAAGAAGGCCGCCGAGCATTACCGTCAACTCTGCTCCGAATTCCCCAAGGACTACGCAGGAGCCCAGAAGTGGCTGGAAGCTGCCACTTACAGTGACCAGGCCAAGGAAATGCAGGCCGCCGCCGCCCGGCATGTCCTCACCTTTCCCCCGCAGGCCACCACCCCGAATACCTGGCAGCGGCTGATCGACACGCGCAATCCCATGATTATCCGTAAAGCCCTCCCCTGGATTGCGAAGGCCTCTCCCCTCAGCTCCAATCCGCTCTATCACACCACCCGCATCGGTGACATCATGTGGGAAATCGAGATGAAGGAGGAGGCCATCGCATGGTGGCGCGGTCGGATGAACATTGCTCCTGATCACCAGGAATGCGTCAATTGTGCCGAAC
>JAAZXD010000071.1 GCA_014240355.1 Roseibacillus sp.
TCTCTTTGTGGCCAACGGTTATATCACGACTCCGGACACCGGAGATTTGTGAAGTTTTTTCTGGCGACAGGTCGGGTCGTCAAGTGGGGTCTCGCTGGGAGGAGGTCTCGGAAGCGCAGCGGAGTCGTTTCTCGATGTGGTCAAGCAGGGCCGCAGTTTCAGTGCGCGCGAAAGGCATCATTGCTTTCTCAATTTGCGGGACGGATCGTTTTGCGATGTCTCGGCTGTTTCCGGACTGGATCTGCCCGACGACGGCCGCGGCGTTGCGCGGGCCGACTGGGATCGTGACGGGGATATCGATTTCTTCGTTTCCAACCGCTCGGCGCCGCGGCTGCGGTTTTTCCGGAATGACCTCCCGGGGAGGAACGGCTTCATCGCCATCCGGCTCGAAGGAACGGTTGGCAATCGCGATGCGATCGGAGCCCGGGTCAACGTCCACCGGGGAGGTGAGGAGGATGTCCCCCTCGCCAAAACCCTTCGCGCCGGAGACGGATTCCTTTCCCAATCGTCCAAGTGGCTTCACTTCGGGCTGGGCGACCACCCCGGCCCGGTGACGGTGGAAGTGCGCTGGCCGGACGGATCCAGGGAGAGCTTTCCGGATCTCGGCGGCAACGCATTCTATCGGCTCCGGGAGACAAGTGGCCGGGCCGAAGTCGTCCAGGTCGGGCGGGCCACACCCGCGAAACCTCTCTCGCCCGGTCCGGTCGTCCTGCCTGCTCCCTCCGGGTCTGCCAGGACTGTTTGTCTGAGCCGGATTCCACTCCCCGCCATCGATTCCCTGCCGCTCGACACCGGCAAACCGCTACTCGTGACCCTATGGGCGAGCTGGTGTGCGCCCTGTGTAACCGAACTGAAGGAGTTCGCAGAGAGGGAGGCCGAACTGCGCGCCACAGGTTGTGACGTGATCGCCATTTCGGTCGACCCCATCACTCCGGGCGGGGACGAGGCGGCCGCTACACGGATTCTGCGCAAACTGGATTTCCCGTTTCGAAGGGGCTCCGCCAGCGAGGCAAGCATCGAAAAACTGCAGATGGTTCACGATCTCCAGTTCGATATTTTCACTGAGCTCCCTCTGCCCGCGAGTTTCCTGCTCGATCAGGACGGCAAACTGGCCGTTTTCTACCGGGGCCGGCTTGAGGTTGCGACCCTTCTCCGCGATCTCCGGGAACTTGGTGCGGACGATGCGGCGCGCAGGAATTCCGCTGAGCTATTCGACGGGCAGTGGTTCGCGCCGCCGCGCCGCCTGAACTTTTTCCCGATCGGGTTGAAATTGTTGCAGCGCGGCTATGATCGGGAAGGGATCGCCTACTATGAGCGTCACAAGTCATCATTTGCCGGACATCCGCAGTTCCAGAGGATGCTCGTTTTCCTGGGAGATGCCGCCAACCGCCTGGGCGACGGGAAGCGCGCTTTGATTGCTTATGAGGAGGCGATTGGCCGCTCGGCCGGCAAGGACAGCGCAGCCCTGCGGGGCGCGGCCTGGGTTCTGGCAGCCGATCCGAACTCGTCTCTTCGCGACGGCCACCGCGCAGTGGCCTATGCAGAGTCCGCCAGAAAACAAACGGGTGGAAAGGACGCAGCCGTCCTGGATGCCCTCGCCGCTGCATACGCCGAAATGGGAGACTTTTCTGCGGCAATCTCGAATGTAGAGGCCGCGCTCACGCTGCTGGGAGACAGAGGCGAGGCGCCTCGGGTGGAAAGTATCAAGGCTCGCCGCAACCTGTATCTGAAGAAAAGGGCATTTCGCCGAGCCCCTCACGATGGCAACCTCGAATGAGGGGGCCCGCCGAGACGATTTGCAGGTCTCATGGGTCGAGTGATCAGCTCCGTGCTTTACAGCGCGCAGGCGATTCCTCAGCGTGGCGATTGAACCAACCCGTTTCGCCTGCCATGAATCTGATTACCCGCCGCTCTGTTACCGCTCTGCTTCCGCTTTCTCTCCTCGCCGCCCTGGGCGTGGCAGTGAGTGCACCCGAGGCCTCGAAAACCGTCGCCAATGACAGCAAGGAGGAGGGTGCGTCGCTCAAGGCGCTGCTGATCACCGGGGGATGTTGCCACGACTACAACCAGCAGAAGGTCATCATTCCCGGGGGCATCAGTCAGCGTGCCAAGGTGGACTGGACCATCGTCCACGAGGGGGGAACGTCCCGGGATCACAAGGTCAGCATCTATTCCAAGGAGGACTGGACCAGGGGATACGACGTGATCGTGCACAACGAGTGCTTTGGTGGGGTGAAGGACGATGCTTTCGTGGAGGCTCTTGCCAAGGCGCACGAGACCACTCCGGCCGTGGTGCTGCATTGCAGTATGCACAGTTACCGCGCGGCTCCAAAGGGGGCGGACGAGTGGCGCAGGTTCCTGGGGGTGACCTCGCGCAATCACGGGCGTCACGCCCCCATCAAGATGAAAAACCTCAAGCCCGATCATCCGGTCATGAAGGGCTTTCCCGCGGAGTGGACCACGCCCAAGGGCGAACTCTATCGGATTGAAAAGGTCTGGGAGACCGCCACCCCGCTGGTGGAGGGAACCTCCGGTCCAAAGGAGAATCACATCTGTGTATGGGTCAACGAATACGGGAAGAAGAAAAGCCGCGTGTTCGGGACCACCATCGGCCATCACAATGAGACCATGCTGGAGCCCACCTATCTTGACCTCGTGACCCGCGGGTTGCTGTGGGCCACAGGGAAGCTGGGTGACGATGGCAAGCCGCTCCCGGGTTACGGGGTGAAAAACTGAACCGGACAGGGAAGAAGGAGACGCTCTCCGCAGGTCGGAATTGGAGGTCTGGCGAGAGAGAGGTCGACAGAGGAAGGAGAGTCTGGTTTGTTGCGGAACTGCTGAACGGTGTCGCTGCCCCTTGGTGGTTGAAGCGAACGCCGGATAGTCGCCCCCCACAAAGACCATGAGAATGACGTCCTTTTCCCCGCTGGCTGGCTTCGCGCTGGGCGTGAGCTTGCTTGTCGCCCAGGAGGAAAGGCCCGAGGGAGAGCCCCCGTTTCCTGATCCCGTTCCGGTTCAGGTCGAGGTGGAAGTGCAGGGAGAGGGTCAGATTGAGATCGAGGTGGAAGTGCAGGGGGAGGGTCAGCTTGAGGGGAAACCCGGACTGAGGATTGAAATTCCCGCCCCACCGGCGGGTGGACCCAGAGCCCCCGGGTTTCTCGGGGTGAGTGCTGGTGAGTTGCCGGCCGCCCTCGCCGATCAACTCAAGCTGGACCATGGCGTGCGCCTGACGGAAGTGAATGCCGACAGCCCGGCGGGCAAGGCCGGCCTTGAAGTCGACGACATCATTCTCGGGGTGAACGGCAAGCAGGTGGGGAACATGCTGCAATTGCGTGACGCGATTACCGCTCACAAGCAGGGCGACGAAGTCACGCTCAAGCTGATCCAGAAAGGCAAGCAGGTGGAGAAGAAGGTCACCCTCGCGGCTCGTCCTGCTCTTCCGCAGATCGTGCTGCCTGCGGGGGTCTTCCAGGGTGGGGGCATCCAGATCGTCCCCAACGGGATCCAGCGGTTACAGCGTTTCGGCCTTGGAGAAAACGGTTTCAAGATGCGTGACAATGATGGCTCGGTGGAAGTGAGTGGAGAGGTTGAAGATCGCGAAGTCACGGTCTGGGACCTGTCCAACAAGATTATCTACGAGGGTCCCTGGGTCACCCCCCAGGACAAGGCCGCGCCTCCCCAGAAGATGCGCAGGCGCATTGAGCGGGTGGAAAAGACGTTCGCTCTCCGCCTTCAGCGTCAGCCCTTTGCCCTCCCTCAACGGGTGCCTAATCCGGCCCCGCGTCCCCAGGTCCGTCCCAAGGTTGAAGAGGATCCCAGGCCCGGGGAGAAGGACGGGGAGCCTGAGGAGTAGACATTGATTTCGATGTTCACTGCGTCCGAATTCGTTTTTCAAGGGCAGACAGGGTTCCGGGCGAGAAACCTTGTGACGGGATCTGCGGTCCCCCCTGAACCGGGGGAGGAGACTCTCTAATCACCCCAAGAGGTGGCAGGGAAGAGCAAGATTGGCAAGCGGTCTGGCATTGGATAGACCAATCGCAAGGGCCACCTGACTAACCGGATTTTCCATGCGCTACGCCATCTTCTCAGACGTTCACGCCAACAGGCAGGCGTGGGAGGCCGTGCGGGAGGATATTATCAAACAGGAGGCTGACACCCTTGTGTGCCTAGGGGATGTGGTGGGCTATGGCCCGAGGCCTCTCGAAGTGCTGGCCGCGCTACGCGCTGTCACGGCCAACTTCGTTCTGGGAAACCACGATGCCGCTGCCTGCGGGCGTCTCGATCCGGCCATTTTCAACGAGCGGGCGCGCACCGTGATTGAGTGGACCCGCCAGCAACTTGATGAGGAAGCCCTGCAGTTTCTCATGCAGGTTCCGCTCCAGATGGACGGGCAGGATTTGTGTTTCGTGCACGCCGAGATCGTGGAACCGGGTGAGTTCGGTTACGTCGAAGGGATCTCTGCGGCTGAAGTGAACCTGAAGGCAATGACGGGTTCACTGGGATTCATCGGCCACACCCACCTGCCTCTCGCTTACACCATGCCGGTGCGGGGCGGTCCGGTGAAGCAACTGCCTCCACACGATTTCCCGGTGGAGCGCGGACAGCGATATATCATCAACGTGGGCTCGGTGGGTGAACCCCGGACCACGGATGTGCGGGCCAGCTATGTCATCTACGATGATGTGGCGGGCACGGTTTCCTACCGCAGGGTGGCCTTCGACGTGGAGGCCTACAAGGCGGACCTGGCCGAGAGCGATCTCGATATCCTGCCTTATTTCGTGCAGGTGGTTGATGCCGGCAAGGTGGCGGGCGCGCCTCAGCCTGCGGCCGCGCCCCAGCTGGCTCTGGCCCAGCTTCCCAAGGTGGCCGAGGGGGTGGCCGGTGGTCACGGCCGCCTGGTGGTGGGAAGGCCTAACCCGGGAGCCCGCCCGCCCGGGGTTGCCCCGATAACGGTCTCGCGTTCACGTTCCAGTGCGCCCTGGGTGATTGGAATCGCAGCCCTGGTGACCATCCTGCTCGTTGTCATTGCGATCGCGGTGATGCAGGATGGCCCTGGCAAGGCCGTCATATCCGCGTCAGTAGCGAGGACCACCGAGAACGAGAAAGGGCGTCGCAGCCCGGGCTCGCCCGGAGCAGCTGACCAGGCTGAGGCCGGGGGCCCCATTCGCGACCTGGTGGTTCGGCGGTTCGGGAAAAATTTCCAGAGCCTGGCCGAACTGCGTAGCGCAGGGGGCGAAGAGCATACCGAGGAAAAGGTTGGCGACGGCCTGCTCAATCTCGTGCATGGAGGACAGGAAGCCTGCGGACTGGTATGGGAGGGCTACCTGCGGGTTCCTGAGAAGGGCTTCTATGAATTCACGCTCCAAGCCTCCTCCGGTGCGGCCCTTGTGATCTACGAAGAGGAGCAGGTGCTCTCCGAGTCCGGGTCTCTTGCCTCGGCACGCGTCCTTTTGCGTCGTGGACATGCGCCTGTCCGGGTGGAGTACTTCCAGCGGGAGGGAGAGTCCGGGCCTGCCCTGACCCTTCACTGGTCCGGTCCAGGGCTGGATGGAAAGCTCTCGCTGGTGAGGAGGGGTGTCAGCAAGGGCGTGGCGATTGCCAGGAACGATTCTCCGGCACCAGACCCGGTTGAGCCTGAGCCCGCCCCTGAGCCGGTGGCGGGGCGGGAAGCGCCGGAGAAGATCTCACAGGGGCTGTTCGCTTACTGGTCCTTTAACCGGCGGGAGCCCAAGGCGAATTCGCGATTCACCAGGACCAGTCGCGGAGTTGAGGAGAAGCTTATCATGAAAGGCCAGCCCCTGCGCTACCGCCGGCCGGCCGCTGATCCCGGGAGTCGCGGGTGGACCAGATCCGGGTTCGATGATTCGGTCGATTGGCTCGATGGGAAAAATGGGGTCGGCTACGAGGACGACGCTGGCGATTTCAAGGACCTTCTCCACACCAGGATCGAGACAGCCAAGGGGAAGCATCCGCACAGTCTCTACCTGCGGATCCCGTTCGAGGTGAAGAACCCCGACGACTATCAGGGGCTGGCACTCTTCATGCAGTACGACGATGGATTCGAGGTCTCCCTGAATGGATCAGTGGTGGGCAGCCGGAACGCACCCTTTCCCCTCCTATGGAACTCCGGGGCCGAAAAGAAGAGGAACGACGGGGACGCCGTCAAGCCCGAGGCCGTGAAGCTCGGGACCCGCCGGATCCAGTCGCTGGTCCCGGGCACCAACGTGCTGGCCGTCCATGCCCTCAATGACGGGGAGAAGAGCAAACCCAATGCAACAAATACCGGCTGCACCAGCAGTGACATGCTGATCCTGGCTGAACTCGTTGGCCTGCGGAAAGATGGTGAGCTGCCCGGGGAGGATGGACCCGGAAAACCGAACAGGCACGACCGCGTGATCGAGGAGGCCATGATCAAGGGCCAGGTGAGCGCGGCGCCCGGAAAATTTGGAGAGGCCTTCGATTTCCAGGGAGGCAGCCTGGACATCGGGAGCAAGGACGAGTTCGCAATTGCGGATCAGTCCTGCACCGTCAGCCTCTGGTTCACCCGCAATCCCGGTTCCGCCGATGGCCAGGCCCGCCGGCTCATTTCGGCGGGGGCAGGCTCAGACCAGAAGGCCGGATGGGCAATTTGGATCCAGAAGGATGGCAGTGGTCTCACCTTTCGGGTGGGTGATGGCAATACGGCTTCTGACCTTACGGCCAAGAAGGACAGCCTCGTGAACGGGGAGTGGCACCACGTGGCGGTTACGGTGGAACGTGAGAGCAGGCAGCTACACCTCTTCCTCGACGGGGTGCTCGCGGGCGAGGCCCTCAAGGTCGATCTCCTGGCAGGCGGGACCATCGGATCTCATTCAGGACTCTGCATCGGGCGCAACTCCGACGACCAGCAGCACCATCCTGGCAAGATCGACGATGTGGCCCTGTGGCACCGGGCCCTGCTGCCTGAGGAGATAGAAAAGATCTTCCAGTCCGGGGAAGCAGCGGGCGATTTATTTGATGCCGAGCCGGCGGAGTAGTTCGCGGGGGGGCACCCCGCTTTACCGGGCCCGGTAGGCCCACAGGTGCCGCACGCCCCGCAGGTAGATCGTATTCCCATCCAGGGCAGGGGTGACGGAAGCCTCCTCGGGGAGTTGGAACCGGTGCACCAGTTCAAACGTTTCGCCAGCCTTGACCACCGAGAGGGTTCCCTCGTCGGAGAGGAGATAGAGATGGCCGCCGGCAGCCACCGGTGAAGCACTGTACTGGCCGGTGCCCCCGAGCCGGCCGCGATAACTCAGTCCGCCCTTGTCCGGATCGACGGCGGCCAGGGTGCCGCCGTTGCGGACCATGTAGATCCGGTCCCGGTAAAAGAGCGGGGAGGGAATCTCAGGAACGCTGCGATTAAGCTCCCAGGCGATGTGCTCCCGGCCCAGTTCCCCGCTTCCGCCGGGCTTGATGGCCATGAGGATGGGCTTCCCCGGCCGGTTGGAGATATGAGCGGCCAGTTCTTCCTCGGTCCAGAGATCGTCGCGGTTCTTGTCCGCCCAGCCGAAGATGCCCTGCTGGCGTTGTTGGCGACGCCCCGGATCGGCGGGAAGGGGGATTCCCCAACCGGGGTGCCCGAGTGGCAGCTCCGGTCTGAGCGGCCAGGTGAATTGTTCGGTGATTTCGTCACGGCCGAACTTGCCGTCCCCGTTGCGGTCAAACTTGAGCATGGCCTTCCAGAAGGGCTTGGGATCAATCTCAGCATCAGAGACGCCCCCGAGTTGAGCCGAAGAGAGGTAGACCTTTCCATTTCCCTGGACCGGGACCGCGATGGTTTCACGGGAGAATCCCTTCGCGAACCACTTCTCCCGGCCGTTGGCCGGGTCATAGCTGACCACCCGGCCATGGCCGAGGACGACGAGTTCGTCAGCCTCCTGGTGTCTCCAGATGGTCGGGGTCGACCAGCCACTGCGCAGAAAGGGGCGGGCCGTCTCCCACGCGGTTTCACCGGTCGCCCGCTTGAGGGCGACAATTCTCGATTTGCTCAGTCTGCTCTTCTGCAGGTTGGCATCGTCGTCAATGACCAGGATCAGGAGATCCTTGTAGGAGATGGGGGAGGTGGAAGGGCCATAGAGGCTTCGTGGTGTCGGGAGAGGTTTCTTCCAGACTTCCGTTCCATCGTGGCGGTAGGCGAGGAGCCCGTAGGATCCGAAGTAGACGTAGACATTCTCCGCATCAGCCAGAGCGGATGGGGAGGCCGGCGTGTTGGCCTTGTGGACCTTCTGGATGGGGGCCTCGGGAACGGCCCGTCGCCAGAGCTCCCGGCCGTCCCGGCGGTCAAGCGCGATGGTCAAGAGGCGGCGCTGTTCGACCGCGGTGAGAAAGAGGCGATCACCGGCGAGAACGGGAGAGGAGAGTCCGGGAGGGATGGGGGTCTTCCACACCAGGTTGGCGGGTCCGATCTCCACGGGTGGCTTGGAGTTCTCCGCCACCCCGGAACCTCCGGGCCCACGGAACTGGGTCCAGTTCGTCTCATCAGCAATAGTCAGGTCCGGGCCCAGGAAGAGTATGAGCACGACAGCGAGGGAAACACGCGTCATCACGACGAAATCTTCCCCTCCATGGGGGGGGAACCAAGCAGATTCTTGGAGTTCCTTCAGGGAAGTCCCGTCAGGAAGGTTTTTCCCGCTCAGTCCCGGCTGCGTATCCGTTGCTGTGCTTCCTCGGAGAGGCCACTGCCAGTCAGCCACTCCGCAGCAGCCTGATTTTGATGCCGGAAGTAGTGCCGTCCTGTCTTGATCAGGGCTTCTTCGCGGTGCCCCGGATCTGCGATGGCTTCGGCCCAGGAAATCGCGGTGACCGGATCTTCGTGCATGATGCGGGAAGCGAAGCCCCCCAGTGCCGAGTCCCGCTCCGGGGAGCGGGGCATGTCGTTGAGATAATTCCCGGCGGCCTCGGGATCACGACTGGCCCAGGAGCGGAAGGCGGAACCGAAGCCCTCTGTGCGTCCCTCGCTTGTAGGCAGCGATTCCAGCCACTGGATGGTGGCCTGGGGATCACGGTTGGCCCAGTCACGACTGACCTGATCAACCACCCGCTCTCCTCCTGGTTGTTCATTCAAGGCGGCGGCCCACTCTGCGGCGAACTCCGGATCGTCCTTTACGAACTTACCGGCGAGGTGTTCCCGGGAAAAGGCCCGGAGCCTGTCGTCAGCGATGGCCTCGACCCACGCGGCGGCCTCGGCGGGAGGGCTGCCACGCAGAACCTCGCTGGTAACAACGTGGGTCATGCGCTTGAGAGTATTCTTATCCTGCCCGCCCCGCCGCAGTACGAATTCCAGGGCGGTCCCGGGGTTGGCATGAGCGAGGCCGAACAGAGCGCCCCATTTGAGGCTGTTGTGATCCAGGCCCTCCAGTTTCCTGGCGCCCTCGTACCAGGTCATCGCGGCCGTAGGATCGGCGCTGGCCCAGCCCGCAAAGGTGGCAGCCATGTCCTGCTTGGCAGTGTCCTTCCCGTGTAGCACGGCGGCCTCCCCTGCCAGGGCGCCCCAGGCGTAGTGGAACTCGCGGAACTCGGAACTGTTTTCCGAAAGGTGCTCAATTTGAGCACGGATCAGGCGGCCGTTTTCAGAAGTCAAACCCTCCAGCAGTCGGGAGAAGGCAAGACGGCGCTCAATAGGGTTGCTGTTTGCCTTGAAGGTTTTCCCGAGAGCCAGGATCTCCTGGGCGGTAAGGGCTCCCACTGGATGGCGCAGGAGATTTCCCTTTTCCGGACCTGAGAGAGCAGAAGAGTTGCCATGGAGAGGCGTCTGCCCTGTGCCGGAGTTTCGCTCGCCCCGTAACGCGGTGCTCTTGGCAGAACCTCCGGAGATGGAGGTGTTGGCTACGTCCCGCCGCCCCGTGATTGCACCGGGAAAGTAGTGGGACCCGAGGACGAAGGCAGCGATGGTCGCACATGTCCAGAATCCGTGAACCAGCGGGGTCTTTGGCATGCTTGACCCTACAACGGCAGGAGGGACTCTTCAATGCTGTCTTGGGATTAACAGGAACAGTCTGCCAAATCCGGTCAGATTTGCAGGAAAGATGGTATCGGTCCCTCCGGAGAACAACGTAGTGGCAGCATGCTGTTTCCTAACATCATTAATATTTGATGACTGGCGAGACAGATATGCGATTGGATCGCCTGGGAGGCAGAGACACCTAACAGAATCTAACAGTTTCCTTTTCCGGGTCGGGCGCGGCAGGACCTCTCCGGGGGAAAATGATTGGCAGGGAGGGGAAAAGCGGGCCGGTTCACACCCGGCACCAGATCCCGCGGACATTCGTCGGCGGGTCTTTTGCCCGTCCTGACTGGATGGACAGGTCCGGGCAATGACCGGGACGTCCGTTGTTTTTGAGCGGCTAACGCCGCGTGGGAAGGTCCCCACACGGGCGGGTGGCCGGAGGACGACAGTTTTGTGGGGATTCCACTCGCCGAGGGACGTCATTATTTCAATGATTCCTTCAGGTCTCGGCGAAAGTCTGAGCACCCTGGCGCCGTATGAGTTGTCACTCTTCCCGTGAAAATGATGTCCTCCTTCCTCCCCGTTCTTGCATGTGGTTTTTTCTTTCTTCCATCACTCCAGAGCGGGGCGGTTCCCTGGCCCGAGTGGGGAGGTAGTCCGGACAAGAACATGGTCTCCGCTGAAAAGGGCCTGCTGGTCGTGATCTCGGGCGGGGAGGAATTTGAGGACAGGGAGGGCGAGATCAATCCCGCCACCGCCGAGGGGTGTAAGTGGGTGGTCGCCCTCGGCACGGAGGCTTACGGGACGCCCACCATCGGCAATGGGCTGGTCCTGGTGGGAACCAATAACGAGAAACCGAGGAATCCTTCCATCGAGGGAGACCGGGGGGTGGTCATGGCATTCCGGGAGAAGGACGGGACCTTCGTGTGGCAATTGACCGTGCCCAAGCTGCCGGGAGGTGACGAGGTGGACTGGGAATACCTTGGGATCTGCTCCTCCACTCTCATCGATGGTGACCGGGGTTATGTCATGACCAATCGTGGAGAGGTGGCCTGTCTGGACCTGAAAGGGCTGGCAGATGGGAACCAGGGTTTTGGG
>JAAZXD010000072.1 GCA_014240355.1 Roseibacillus sp.
TGCTACCCGGGAGGGCATCCTGATCATGGGCAACACCTCTGAGCCAAAGGGCCTGGATCCGCACATTGTCAGCGGGGTCCTTGAGAGCAACATCATCAGAGCCCTTTTCGAGGGACTGGTGGTCGGTCATCCCTCGAAAGACGGAGTGGCATTGCCGGGAGTGGCAGAAAAATGGTATCCGACTGACCCGCAAAAACCTGATGAGTGGGTCTTTGAGTTGCGCAAAGACGCCAGATGGTCAGACGGCACCCCGCTGACTGCCGAGGATTTTCTCTTCTCCTTCCGACGTATCCTCAGCCCGTCACTGGCCTCGGATTATTCTTTCATGCTCTACTACATCAGGGATGCGGAACCCTACCACAAGTCACAGCGCTCCTACCTCACCTGCCGCAATGATGAATCCTTTCCGGTGGAGTGGGAGACGCTGAAAAAAGTCGACTTCGGCCCGAATGAAAAGGGAGAAACGAAATTCAATCGAAAAGGACTCGACCACCTCAAGGCGGAGCAGATCAGGGAGCTGCAATCAGCCCCGTGGATGTTCCAATGGCCGGAAGACGTGAGCCGGGAGGCGCGTGAAATCCTGATTCAAAAAAACCTGGAATTTGCAGAAAGCGGAAAAGACCTCTGGGAGTTGATTGATTTCGGTGCTACGGCCCCCGATCCCCACACCCTGAAGGTAAAACTCAACTCTCCAATTGCCTTTCTTCCCGAGATCACCAAGCACTACACCTGGTATCCGGTACCCAAACACAGTATCCTTGAACACGGAAGAATCGGTGACCGCTTTACCGATTGGACCAAGCCAAAGAATATCGTCAGCAACGGGGCCTTCATCCTCACTTCCTGGAAATTCAATGATCATATCCAGGTGGAGCGTAATCCCCGCTACTGGGACAGTTCTAATGTTGGCATCAACGGTATCCGCTACCTGCCGATCTCAAACCTCTACACCGAGGACCGGATGTATTTTGACGGGCAGATGCACATCACCTACACGCTGGCGCCTGAGTTGATTGAATATTCCCGTGACCGCTATCCCAACCAGGTCCGTAACGAGCTCTACCTGGGCACCTACTTTATCCGTGCCAATGTCACCCGTGAGCCCTTCACCGACCCGCGCGTGCGCATCGCCTTCTCCAAGGCAATTGACCAGCAATCCCTGATCACCAACGTCCTGAAAGGCGGCCAGAAACCGGCAGGAGGGCTGGTCCCTCCCTTTGGTGATTACCGGCCCGCCAAGACCATCGGCTTCGACCCGGAGGGAGCCCGCCAGCTGCTTGCCGAGGCCGGCTATCCCGGTGGGAAAGGAATTCCCGAGATTGAGTTTCTCACCACCGACAAGGAAACCTCCAAGGCCAATGCCGAGGCGCTGCAGGCGATGTGGAAGGACAACCTCGGCGTGAGCATCAGGATCAGGCAAATGGAATGGACCTCCTATATTACCACCATGTTTGAGAAGGATTACGGCCTGGCCGCGGGGGGCTGGATCGGCGATTACATGGACCCGCTGACATTTTTGGACATGTGGATGAAGAACGGCGGCAACAACCGCACCGGCTGGCATAACGAGGAGTTTGAATCCCTCCTGAAAAAAGCCAGCAACACCGGCGATCCACAGTTGCGCTACAGGGTGCTGGAGGAGGCCGAGGCGCTATTCCTCTCTGAGAGCCCCATCCTTCCCCTCTACTGGTATACGCGCAATTACCTCATCCACCCCGACGTCAAGGGATGGGATCCGCTGATCCTGGACAACCATCCCTACAAGTTCCTCCGGCTTGAACGAAGCCCGAACCTCTCACTGCAGAACCCCGATCGCTGATGCTTCGTTTTATTGCCAGCCGACTCCTGCAGGGCCTGTTTGTCCTCTTCGCCCTCTACACGATCACGTTCTTTTTGGCCAAGGCCATGCCGGGAGAACCCTTCACTACGGAGAAAAACCTCTCCGAGGAATCCAAGGCCTACCAGCGCGCCCTCTACGGCCTGGATAAACCGCTTCTTCACCAGTATCTCATCTACCCGAAAAACATCATTACCGAGGGCTCATTGGCCGTCTCCACCAGCAAGGGCCGACCGGTCAAGGACATCATCTCCCAGTCCTTCAAGGTGTCCGTCATCCTCGGCCTGAGCGCCCTTGGCATCGCCATCTGCATTGGTGTGCCGATCGGCGTCATCTCCGCTATGCGCAAGAACAGCTGGGTGGACTGGGGGGGAATGGCCGTTGCCATGATCGGCATCTGTGTGCCAGCATTCACCATTGGCCCCCTGTTGCAGATTTTCATTGCCGCCAATCTCCCGGGAATCAAAGTCGCCGGCTGGGGCAACCCGCAGGACATCCTGCTGCCGGCCATCACCCTGGGACTCTCCACGGCGGCCTATCTGGCCCGCCTGACCCGCGGCGGGATGCTTGAGATCCTTTCCCAGGACTACATCCGCACCGCACACGCCAAGGGAATTCCAGCCAGCAAGGTCATCATACGCCACGCCCTGCGCGGAGGAATCCTGCCCTCCGTCGCCTTTATTGGGCCGGCCTTTGCCGCACTAATCAGCGGATCATTCATCGTCGAGACCATTTTCCAGGTACCGGGCATGGGGCAGCATTTTGTTAATGCCGTCATCTCACGAGATGAGTTCCTGCTCTTGGGCGTGGCCCTCTTCTTCGGTTTTTTAATCGTGATCATGAACCTTGCCGCCGACCTCCTGACCGGCATTCTCGACCCGCGGGTACGCATTACCGGAGACTCTTCCAGATAACTAATGACTTCCGCAACCCAGGACACAGAAAGCGCAGAAAGGCAACGCGTCAACTCGTTGTTACATGCGGAGCGCGGTTCGTCACTATGGCGTGATGCCTGGGTTCGCATGGGCAAGAACAAGGCCGCCATTGTCAGCCTGGTTGTCTTCATCATCACCTGCCTGCTCTGCTTCGGGTTTGCATGGTTCTGCAAGGACCCTATCCAGCAGGATTTGACCAATAAGTTCGCCTCCCCCTCCGGCGAACACTGGCTAGGAACCGACGCCATGGGACGGGACCTGTTTTCCCGCATCCTCTACGGCGGGCAGGTATCCATCCTCGTCGGCCTCGTCGCCACCTTTGTGGCCGTGACCATTGGTGTCGCCTACGGCGCCATCTCCGGCTTCTATGGGGGTCGCATCGATGCAATCATGATGCGCACCGTAGACACCCTGCTATCCATTCCTTTCCTGATGGTGGTAATCGTCCTTCAAGCGGTGCTCTCGGAGTGGTCGGCAACCACCTCAAAATGGATTGTTGATACCTGGGGGTGGAACAAGGACTTAACCGACAGGGCAACCAATGTCCTGCCGCTCTTCTTTGCCCTCGGCCTGTTCGGCTGGCTGACGCTAGCCCGCATTGTCCGTGCCCAGGTATTAAGCCTGAAGGAACGGGAATTTGTCGAGGCCGCTACCTCACTCGGCCTGTCCAGGCTCCGTGTGCTCTTTCGTCACATCATTCCCAACACGCTCGGACCGACCGTGGTCTATGCTACCCTCACCGTACCCGGATTCATCATGTATGAGGCAACCCTTTCCTACCTGGGCCTCGGTGTGGAATCGCCCAATAGTTCCTGGGGAATTCTCATCAAGGAGGGGGCAAATTACCTGGAGACCAACCCGCAACTGCTCATCCTGCCCGGCCTTTTCTTCACCCTGACCCTCTTCGCCTTGAACTTCCTCGGGGACGGACTGCGTGATGCGCTGGATCCCAAGGCCGCCAAGGACTGAGCTCGGGGCGAAACGTTGGTTCCTGTCTTCCTGGAAAAGACCTGCAAACGCAGTCCCTACCCCTCCCGCGTGACCACGCCCTTCCGACTCGGGTTCCGCACTGCCTCAATAAGCTTCTGCGCCGCACTCCCCCACTCCCGGGAATCCGCCTCCGCCACCGCCTTACCCAGGGCCAACCCCTCCCGGAAGAGGAGCTTGTAAGCTGCCTTGATCTCCCTCCGGTCTTCCGGCCCGATCCCCCCACGCCGCATCCCGATCGAATTAATACCCGCAAGGCGGTTGAACTGGCCAACCGTACAGAACGGAGCGATGTCCTTTGAGGCCCCCGTCAAACCCTGGACCATCGCATGATCCCCGATCATGATAAACTGGTGAAAGGCACATCCTCCGCCCACCACCACCTGGTCCCCCATTTCCACGAAACCCGCCAGCAGGGCATTGTTGGCCAGGGTGTTCCTGTCTCCCATGACCACATCGTGCCCAAGGTGCACTCCGGTCATGAGAAAATTGCCGTTGCCGATCGTCGTGCTCCTCTCCTGCTCCGTGGCCCGGTGGATGGTGACGTATTCACGAAGAACATTTTTCTCCCCCAGAACCACCCCGGTCGTGGTAGCAGGCTCGAAGGCCAGATCCTGGGGATCCGCCCCGAGAATCGATCCGTAGCCCACCTTGTTCATGGCGCCCATGCTCACCTCGCCGTGAATCCACACCTGCGCTCCAATCTCGCACCCCGGACCAATCACTGCCGGGCCATCAATAATGGCGTAGGGCCCGATCGTGACATCCTCCGCAAGCCTGGCGTCCGGAGAGATCTGGGCGGTGGGATGAATTTGAGCCACAGGGGAAGACCACTTGATTGCTCAAAACTCAACAAGCCAATTCCCAGAAAAATCCCGGTCCGCAGATGCCGCTCTCCAGTGAGTTGAAGCCAGGTGAGGAAGGGCCCCTGCCATGATCCCTGGCTGGTGTGCCGGGCTCCCCGGGGGGGAGCCGCCCGACAAACACTCCTCACAATAAACCCGCTTCCCTGAAGGAAAAGCAGCTCTCATGACGGTCCGAGGCCCGCCCGATGATAACATGGTCAAGGAACTCGATTCGGAGTAGCGCAGCCGCACTGGCCAGCCGTCTGGTCAGTTCACGATCCGCCCGACTGGGTGAGGGATCCCCGGAGGGATGGTTGTGCACGAGGAGGAATCCATGGGACTTATGCAGGACCACGGGATGAAGTATATCCCTCGGGTGGGCCACCGTTTCATTCAAGCTTCCCTCCGAGAGAGTGAGGAACCGGGTGGCTCTCAGGCGCGTATCGAGCAGGGCGATCCGGAGGGACTCATGCCTGAGGTGGCGCATCTGGGGAGCGAACACCTCAAAGGCCGCCTGCGGACAGTCCAGGCTCAGGAGCATCGCCTTCTCCCGTGCCACCCGCACACCCAGTTCGAAGGACGCCACCAGTTGCGTTGCCTTCGCCAGGCCCAGACCATGTTCCCGGGTGAGTTGGGCAATCTCCAAGCCACCCAGGGCCGCGAGCCCCCCGTGCTTCTCAAGGAGACGCTGGCCCACTGCGATCGCACTTTCCCCCCTCACTCCGACCCGCAGGAAGATGGCGAGCAACTCCGCATCGCTCAAGGCGACCGCTCCTTCCTGTGCCATTTTCTCCCTGGGCCGTTTCTGATCCGGCAGGTCACGAATGATCATGACTTCAGCAGATGCCGGTTCTGTTCACTTGAACAGCTTTTTCTGATCCTTGTCAGAAGCCGCAAAACAGGGCCTCCCGGGCTCCTTATCCCCCGGTTGAGGGGTGGGATCAATTTCGATTACTCGGCAGCAGCTTTCGGCTCATCAGCTGGTTCGGATTCGCCAGCCGGTTCACCCTCGTCCTCTTCTTCCACCTTACCACCAGTCCCGGCCTCCTCGGAGTTCCGGCCGTAGGCCGCGGTGCTCTGCTCCTCCATCCAGGAAGTGTATGCCCCCCTGCTGACCACCTGCATCACTCCCACCATGTCACCATGGCCCTCCCCGCAGAGCTGGGCACAGACCACACTGGTTTCGAGTTCCTTGAGGGGACGGAACCACATGGGGATGTCCGTCCCCGGAATGGCGTCCTGCTGAATCCGCATCGGCACGATGGCATAGCCATGAATCACATCCGTGGAGGACACCTGCAGAATAGCCGGCTCAGCCACGGGAAGTCTCAGGATGGGAGAGACAAAGTCATCCCAGCCATTGGGATCTTCCGGGTCGATACACGGATCCCCGGCCTTCTGCACGAGGTGACGATCGATCCGCCCGAATTTTCCGTCCATACCCGGATAATGGTAATTCCAGCCAAACTGGTAACCGATGGCGCGCACTCGCACGGGATCCTGCGCCTGGATGTCCTCGAAACGGTCCGTCCGCTCCGCCCAGAGAGGAAAGGCGAACCCAAGAAGGAGAACCGCCTCAAAAATAGCCACCCCGATCTCAAGATGGGTCGTCACATGATTCTGCACACCACGATAGGAGGCCTTGGGATGACGGCGCTGCCAGAACTTCCAGCAGGCAACCAGAAAAAACCCAGTCCAACCCACGAAGAGCACGAGCATGAACCAGTGCACCACGTCGATCAGGTGATCCACACTGCCTCCGTGCTCGGCGTAGTTCTCAGGAATACCCAGGTGTTCGACAAGAGTGTCAGCGAGGAAATGCATAACTAGTCAGAGAAAAGAGTAAGAGAGGGGACGAACCAGGTTGGTCCTATTCAACATATTTCGGATCGAGGGCCTCCCGCTCGCGACGCACCATGCGCACCATGCAGATGCCGGTCGCTCCGAGAACGGGTACAATGGTGGCCAGCAGGAAAATAATCGACCAGCCAGCCGCATCACCACCGCCCTCCTGGAAGGATTTTGCGCAGGTGCTGCAGGCAAGATGGAGTGTGTCGAGGAGCATGGTCTGTTCGCGGTTGCTTGGCTAGAGAATCAACTTCCTGGCTTTGCGATAAAAATAGACCCCGTAGATGGGAAACCCGATCGAACCGACGATCCCGGCCACCATGAGCAGGGTCCTCATCACCACGGCGCTGACAGGAGCAAGAAAGAATGCCCACCCCACCAGAAAGAGACTGAGGAACGTCGTAACGATGATGAATACTATATGGAAGCCGCGCAGTGACATATCGTATTCCTAATGCTGTTCTGCCTTTACCTCCGGGTTCAAGAAGCCGTCCCCTTCCACACTGTTCCCATACTCGATGGGGTCCTCAAAGGCCCAGCCAGTCAGACCCATGAGGGAAATCCCCATCAGAATACCAATTACGATCAGAACGTAGATCGTCTTCTTCTCGTGACTGAGGTGCATGAAGATTGCGCCCACCAGGCCGGCCTTGATGGTGGCAATGATCAGGCCGATGGTGGCGTCCTGGGCGTCAAAGCCGTGCTCACCAAAATCAAGCCACGGCACGGTCGCGACCGCCACCGTGACCACGGTGAAGACAAAGAGGATGAGACCAATGAGGAGGTACTTCTTCTGTGCCTTCTTGATTTCTTCGGGTGTGTCAGCCATGGCCGGTGAGAATGATTACATGAGGTAGAGGATCGGGAAGAGGAAGATCCAGACGAGATCGACAAAGTGCCAGAAGAGACCACCTATCTCCACCCGGTTGGCAAGCCACTCCGGGTCGCTGCGGTAGAGTCCCTTGCTGAAGAAGAGGTAGTATCCCAGGACAAGGGCTCCACCCACCACGTGCAGACCGTGCAGGCCGGTCAGGGTAAAATAGATCGCGTAGTAGGTATTCCACTTGGGAGTGAACATCGACTGCAGGGAGACTTTATGATGGGGAACCTCCAATTCGGGGAAGGCGTGAAGCTTGTGGATTTCCTCGTTCTTGTGGTTCGGTCCTGCAAACCCGTTCCAGAACTTGGGTCGGAGGTCGTCAAACCCAGAGTCCCCCGGCATGAGCCTGTCGTGCTCGGCCCGGGCATAGTGCATAAAGTCCTGCCAGGTCACCCGGTAGCGATCGGTCTCGGTGGCCACGCGTCTGGGTTTCCCTTCCTCGTCCTTGCCGTATTTGTCGATCAGGCGCTGCTCAAGCTCAGCGATGCGCTTCTTGTGAACCTTCCAGATTTTCTTGTAGGTCGATCCGTTCTTGTTGGCCTTCGAGAAGATCCAGCTCTGCTCAATCACTTCCATCGGAACATTCCCGGCTTCCTCGGCCTTCTGGGCCATCCAGCGGAAATCGATGGCATCCACGGAGAGAGCAAGGGGGCTCTCAAGGAGTCCGGTGGACCCACCCTCTCCGTCTCCCGCGTTGAGGGATGTGTCGTCCCTGAGTTCAGCCCTCCCATCCTGTCCCTTGACGGGGCGCTTGATCCAGCTCCGTTTGATGATGATCGGCTGGGGAGGATCCATCCTGAAGGAGAGGGTGGATACCAGCGACACCACCTTGCTCCCGGCAGTGCAATTGCCCTCCTCATCGACTTGCTCGGCAAGGTCGGTGGCTGAGTCAATCCTGGCCTCGGGAGCCTGATCCCAGTATTTTTCGTCCGGCAGATCCCTTCTGACGCTCTTCCACTTTTCCCGAAGGATGGCCGTCCGGGTTTCCGCGTTGTGGGCACGGCCTGCGACGAAGACCTTGCGGGATTTCTCAAGAAGAGCATAGCTCAGGGGAGTGCCCGCCGGGATGAAGAGGGAGTTCTCTCCGAACTTGTGATCCCTCTTTTCCTCCGCCGTGGCGTAGTCCTTTACGATCTCGGCCTCCTTCTGGGCGCGTTCCTTGCTCGACCTCGGGTCACTCTTTGTTCCCGAGTAATCCTCGATGTGCCCGTAGAGGAAGATGTCCTCGGCAGTGATCAGTCTGGAATTTCTCTTCCCGGTCTGCTCAAGCATGGCGTTGACCCATGACTCGTGTGCCCGCACCATCGAGAAATCGATGGTCTCCGGCTTGAAAAGAAGCGCATTGGCCTTGAAGGGCTTCCCGGCCTTCCAGAGATTCGCCTTCCCCGACCCACCAGATTCCTCGTCCTTTCCTTTCGCCGCGGCAGCGGCCTTGTTTGCGACCTCCGCATCCTTTTCTCCCGCCTTCTTTGCTTCCTTCTTTGTGTGGAAGTGTTCGACTTTTCCGTCACTCAGAATGGTGGCGTAGTGGGCGTGCCCTTCGATGATTGTGAAGTCATCCATGCGCACGGCCTGGTGCCCCCATTTGGCCTTATACTCGATGGTTTTGAGAACCATGAACACGGCCGCACAGCCAATGGTGATCGCCATGAAAATCTGGAAGCGCCGCCACTGTCGCATCTTGAGCGATGCCCAGGCAAAGACCACCGTGACGGACGAACCGATAAGCACGAAGGTGTTTATGAGCCCCGGAACAATGGGCAGGGCGCGCTCCGGCCACGGGTAGTCGGCGTAGATCCTCAGGAAAACGTAAGCCGAGAACAGCCCACCGAACAGCATCACTTCGGAAGCAAGAAAGAGCCAGATGCCGACCTTCGCGTTAAATAGGCCGGTATCCTTCCGGGCGGTAACAGTATAGGGAATCTCCATAATTCAGGGATTATAGGAGTGTTACTGAGAAGGCTCCGGTTCGGGTTCCTTGGCGGGCTTGTCCCTCCTCGGTTCCTCCCACTGGGGATAGAAGTCACCCTCATGGTCCTCACGGCTGTATTCGTAAGGCCCGCGATAGGCTCCCACGTCGAAGGTAAAGTTGCCGTGAGGCGGCGGCGTGGGCGTGGCCCACTCCAGGGTCGTTGCGTCGTAGGGATTATCGTTCTTAATCTTCTCGCCCATGAAGAGGCTGGTCCAGAAGTTGATGATGAAGGGGATCTGGGCCAGGGCCAGCATGAGGGCTCCAAAAGTCATGAGAGGGTTGAGATGGATCCACTCCGCCACGGTATTGCCGAAGATATTTTCGCTGTCGGCGGCCTTGGACAGGTAGGCGTCTCCTCCGTTATACCAACGGCGGTGGAATCCGGCCATCCCCTGGATAAGCATGGGGAAGAAGAGAACATTCATGAACACGAGGGAGGGCCAGAAATGAAGATGCCCCAGGAAAGTGTTCATATGTCGCCCCGTGATCTTGGGATACCAGTGATAGATGCCGGCGAAGAGTCCGAAGAGAACCCCGGGCGCCACGACGTAGTGGAAGTGGCCGATCACGTAGTAGGTATCGTGCAGGTGGAGATCCACTAGATTGAAGGCCAGCGGCAGTCCGGTCAGGCCGCCAATCCCGAACATGGGCAGGAAGGATATCGCCCAGAGCATGGGAACGTTGAAGCGGATGGAACCTCCCCACAGGGATACGATCATAGAGGTCAGGAGGATAACTGATGGCACCGAGATGATCACGGTGGTGGTCTGGAACCAGGTGGAAATCACCGGTCCCATACCGGTGAGATACATATGGTGGGCCCAGACGACGAAACTCAGAAAGCCAAGGATCACGATCGACCAGACCATGGGCCTGTAGCCCCACAGCGGCCTTCGTGTGTTGACCGGAATGATCTCGGCCACACAGGCGATAGCGGGCAGGAGCAGGACGTAAACCTCCGGATGTCCCAGGAACCAGAAGAGGTGCTGATACAGGAGCGGGCTGCCTCCTCCGGAAGCCTCGATCACTCCGGCGGTGGAGGTGTAGAGACCGCTGGGCATGTAAAAGCTGGATCCTACCGTACGATCCATTAACTGCATCAGGGCAGCTACCTCCAGTGGCGGGAAAGCCAGAAGGAGAAGGAAACCGGTCACCAGCATGGCCCAGCAGAAGAATGGCATCCGCATCCAGGTCATCCCCTTGGTTCGCAGGTTGATGATGGTTGTAAGGAAGTTGACCGCCCCTAACAATGATGAGCTGATGAGAAAAACCATCCCCAGGAGCCACTGGGTCTGTCCGGCCAGAAACTGGTTCACAATCTGTCCGTCGGCGAAGTTAGCCAGAGGGGAGTAGTTGGTCCATCCTGACTTGGCGGCCCCGGACTCCATGAAGAAACTCGCGCACATGATCAAGCCCCCGGCGAGATAGCACCAGTAACTGACCATGTTGAGGCGTGGGAAGGCCATGTCCACCGTTCCGATCTGAAGCGGCGTGACAAAATTTCCGAACGCCGCGAAGCCCAGGGGCACGATACCGAGGAACACCATGATGGTGCCATGCATGGCACCGAACATGTTATAGGTATCGCCGGTGACCCGCCCGTCCTGCAACCAGCGAGCCTTCCACTCATCGCTGAATACCCAGCTGAGATAGCCCGGGAGGGGTTCTTCGGGATAGGCAATGCTCCAGCGCATCACCATCATGAGAAAGAATCCAAGAAGCAAAAACAGCAATGCTGTTAGGCCGTATTGAATCCCGAT
>JAAZXD010000073.1 GCA_014240355.1 Roseibacillus sp.
CACTCCCACCGGCATCCGCACTCCCACCGGCATCCGCACTCCCACCGGCATCCGCGCTCCCACCGCCATCCGCACTGCCCCCGGCATCCGCAGGACCGTTGTCCTGGCAGGAAGAGAGGATCGGACCGAGCCCGAGACTGACAAAAAGAGGAAAGGCTAGTTTGAGTTTCATGTCTTGAAAATGATTGAAGGTCGATTTACTGGGCGGCGCTGAGTTTGATATTATCGATATAGACCCGTTTCTGGACCTGCGGGGAGAAGGCGAAAATCCCGGGGGCGCCCTTCTCGTGGACATCATCGAGCTTCACCTCGATAGTCCACTCCGCAGGCTCGGGCTGGTCGCGCAGCCAGGCCTTGGCCCGAACCGCTCCCTTCCCGTCCTCCCCGCGCATCACATGGGTCTTGAGATGGTACCAGGTATTGGGCCGGATCGGGAACTTCACGCTCTCCTTCACCCGCTCATGGTTGGAGCTGACTTCCAGGATGCGGCGGTTCCCGTCCAGGGTGATCAGGTAGCGCTGGTTTACCAGGCCGATGGTCGACATCACCCGGCGGTTGCCGTCGGTGGCAACATCCGCTTCCAGCACGTAGTTGCTGAGTTCGGGGTCGCCAAAGAAATTCATGGTGCGCTGGAAAAGCACGTTGTCGAGCCGGTTGGCAATCACCTGGCTGCCATCATGTTTGAGCACGTGCCACTTGATGCGGGCTCCGAGCCAGGGCAGCGGAGGAAAGTTTACGGCTTCCCCGGCATCATTTTTCATGGGGAGGGGAGTGCTCTCGAAATCAGCGCTATAACCGATGGAGGCGATCACGCGCCCGCGTGTGGTAGCAGTCATTCCGTCCACGCTGGCCTTGAAGGCCCCGGCTGAAAGCTTGGCCTCCGGACCGGCGACCAAAGTATCCCCCTTAAAGGCAGCATCCACCTTGGCCTTTACTCGCGCAGTGGGCGGAATAAAGGGTTCCCACTGGGCGTCTTCCATTTTCCTGACCCGGCGCCCCTTGTCATCGAGTCCCCAGACCGTGAACACCTGCTTGCTCCCCGGGGTGAGGGAAAATTCGGCCGGGACGACCTGAATCTGGGCCACGGGGCCCACTTCCTCAGGGGTGACCGGCTTGGGCGCTTCCGCGGTAGCCTCGCCCTGCTCGCCGAAGCAATGCAGGCCATCCTTGGTCATGAGGAAACATTTCCTGTTCCAGAGAGCCGGCGTCCCCAGGCAGGGCGTGTGCAGGTGGACCTTGCTGAGCTCCTCGGCCCCATCCTCTCCCGGCTTGAGGATGTAGAAAACTCCATCCGCCAGGGGCACGTAGAGCTTGCCGTCGGCATAGGCCGGCGACGCGTGAAGCTGATCGGGGCCCAGCTTCTTCTTCCAGACCGTCTTGCCGGTCTTCGCATCCACACAGATCAGTTCGCCGGTCGCGACAGTGGTGTAGACCCGGTCGCCCACCAGGACCGGGGAACTGGTGAAGGCCACGTGCTCCTCATTGCGCCAGACTTCCACGGTGGCCGGAAGGACCATCGGCTTACCCGCATTGTAGGTGGTGGGCACCTTGAGACAGATGAGCCGCCCCTTGGCCGTGGTGTCCACGTTCTCCTTGCCGTGGATGGCAATGAGCTTGTCCTCCCCATACTTGAGAATCTGCGAGTTGATCCCGCCTTTGGCGAACTGGAAGCGCCAGAGGGCCTTGCCGGTGCGCATGTCCACGCTCGTGATATTTCCGCACCCGTGACCGGTGTAGCCCACCCGGTGACCTTCGATGCTGGCATAAACCGGCATGGCAAAGGAGCTGTCATCCGGCACTGTCCCCGGGGTGGAGTACCAGACCAGTTCGCCCGTGATTTTGTCGAAGGCATAAAGCCGGTCGCGCGCCGGTCCGGTCGTGCCCCAGTTGGCCGTCACGCAGTGCACGATGACCACCGGACCCTGCAACCCGAGCGATCCCGTGCGGCCGTTGGGAAAGGTGAGGCGGGCAAGTTGCTCAACGAGGGAGTGCTCCCAGAGCTTCTTGCCGTCGGAGCTGAAAGCCATCAGGCGCCCGTTCGATCCCTGCAGGTAGATGTTGCCGGTTTCGGCATCGACGATCGGCGACCCTACCGCATAACGGTTGTAGACCACATCACTGATATAATCGCGGAAGCGATACTCCCACTCCAGCTTGCCCGTTTCGGGATCGAGACAGATGAGAGCCTCCTGGACCTCGCTGAGATCCTTCGGGTCGTCATAGTAGCCAAAGGTATAGAGCTTTCCGTTGGCGATCACCGGGGTGCCCCCGCCCTTCACCTTGTAGGTCCAGAGGTGGCTGTCCCCGCCGGGACCACCCCATTTCTCCGGATACCCGGTTCCCGGCAGGGCTCCCGTCTGGTCAGGGCCCCTCCAGTTCAGGAGACCGGTCGCCTTGGGCGGAGCCGCAAGGGTGGTGGTGGCCACCACAAGAGCGGCCAGAACGGACAGGCAGGCAAAGAATCGAAGTGTCGTCATGGATCGTTTTCTACGCAGGAACTCATGCGGTCCTTCCCCTGAATTCCCGCATCCATCCGCCAGAATGGACTGGCTTCGGGCCGAGACGACTACCAGATATCAAGATCCACGCGAACCCCAAATAACTGGGGATCGCCAGGGGTCCCGGCCGCGATCTGCGGATTTATGAAGGTATAGTAGCCCTCGTCCAGGAGGTTTCGCCCGAACACCGTGACCGACCAGTTCTCCTGCTCGTAACCCACCTGAGCATCCCAGACCCAGCAACCTGCCTCGCTGAAGGCCTCCGTATTGGCGGAATCGTAGTAGGTGTCCAGCGTCGCACGAACCGATGACCCGACAAAGAATCCCCCGGGCAGGTCGTAACGAAATCCGGCGCTCGCCGTAAACTCCGGGATGAAGGGGACCGCATTCCCGGCACGGTCGGCACCGGTGAAGGCATCGGTGTAATCCTCGAACTGAACGTCCGTGTAGCCCGCCGTCCCGTGCAGGAGAAGGGGCTCGATCGGGCGCCACTGCAACTCCGCTTCCACGCCCCGCGATCGCACCTCGTCAGCGTTCACCACCACGAAGTCGGTCGAACGCGGGTTCTGTGCATTGAGTTGGTAATCCTCGATCTCGTTCCAGAAGGCGCGCACTACCGCATTCATGCGGCTCTCTTCATTCCGGAATTGGAGACCGATCTCGTTGGACCAGTTCCGCTCGTCCTCAAAGGACGCAGTAGCAGGATCGTCACTGAACGCCGAGTAGCCGTGCGGTTTGATTCCGAGACCGGAGCGCACGAATGCAGTGAGATTCTCATTCACCTGATAGGACGCCCCGGCCGTGGGGGAGAAATACCCTTCGTGCCGATTCTCCTTGAGAACAACGGCCGGGATTCCAAAGGCAGGATTGGGCGCCTTGACCCGGTCCAAACTGGCCTCGACAAGTTCCGCCCGTGCGCCGGCTTCCAGCGACATCCCCTTGCCGAGTTCGTAGTTGACCTTCCCATAGGCCGCGAAACTTTCCTGCCCGATAGAGAAGCGGTTATTCTCCACCAAAAGGCTGTTGAAAGGATCAAGCGGGTTGGCCGGAAACTGGCGCCGAGTGGCCCCGCTGTTCTTTTTGTCCATGAAAAAGAAGCCGCCGCGCCACGCGAGTGGCCCTGCTCCCTCCGGGCTCTGGAGACGGAATTCATTGGTCCGGAGTGTCTGGCGTTGCTCAATCGAAGAAGTGGCCAACGGCGCCGGGGAGAGATCCAGGTCCACCGTCTGTGGGCCCAGGTCCCAGCTCTGGTAGGAGGCAATCGATTTCGCCGTCGCCCAGCCAAGGTCTCTCGTAACGTGCAGGGACAGTTGGTAGCGCTCGCTTTCATTCTGCCCCCGGAGATCGGAGTCCACCGTGTGGATATCACCGGTAAAAGCCTGGTTGGGAATGAGCGGCAGGCCGCCAAAGGGATCAAACGGCGCGCCAAGCAGGGGATTCTGCGAAATTGGAAGGGCCGTCAACCGCTGCCCTCCGTCTTCCACCCGCTCGGCCATGACCCGGAACTTGATCTCGGTGTCCTCGCTGGGCGACCAGAGCAGAGAGGCCACCCCGCCCAAAACGGAGCGATCGTCCGGACGGCCCCCGAGGGTGCGGTTCCGCACGAAGCCATCCCGCTCCTTCCAGTAGAGCTGGAAGGTGTGGCCGAAGGGGGTGTCCGCAAGGGGGCCGCTTGAAGAATAGGTCACCGCCCGCGAGTCGTAGGAGCCATACTCCAGACTGGCCGAGTCCTGCCAGCTGTCTCCCGCTTGCAGGGTGGTGAGATTAATCATCCCCGCCGCTCCGTTGGCCCCGAAGTTCGCGCCCTGCGGCCCATGATGCACACGGGCTGATTCCAGGGAGAGAAGGTTGGAAGCGTAGGTGAAGGCGTCGCTGAAGGGCACGTCGTCGATGTAGAGTCCAACCGCCGCCGGACCGAAGAAGAGCGTATTGCTGAGCCCCCGCATCGAAACCACGTTGCCATAGCCCCGTGTATCGCTGTCCACGAAGTGCAGGTTGGGCGCGAGGGCGCTCAAGTCCTCCAGGGTCTCAACGCCGAAACGCTCCAGATCCTCTGGCGCGAGGACGGTCTCATCAAGGTCGCCCTCACCCGCGCCCGCGCCGTCAGCGGAGGCGGTGACCCGGATTTCGGGAAGAGTTTGGATAATCTCCGCCCAAATCCCTCCGGGGAGGAGAAGGAGAACGCCCAGCAGGGCCTTCAAATGAAAGGTGATCGCAAGTTTGGACATAGCGGTGTAGGCTGATCGGGGGGTGGTGCTTTGCAAGCGCCAAGCGAAAGGTTATATGGACAGGAATACACACTCCTCCTTATGAAGTTCTTCCCCTTCTTCGCCCTTGGTGTCTTCGTCCCCACCCTTCCCGCCGCTGACTGGCCCCAGTATCTCGGCCCCCGGGGAGACGCCATCTCGTCTGAAAAAATCAATGGTGACTGGCGCAAGAATCCTCCCCGGACCCTCTGGAAGACGGAGGTCGGCAAGGGGTGCGGCAGCTGGGCCATTGTCGGGGGGAAGGCCCTGGTGGCTGGCAATGACGGGCGCAACGACATTGTGCGCTGCCTCAACGCACAGACCGGTAAATCCATCTGGCGACACCAGTATCCTGAAAAGCTCGTCCCCAATCTCTATGAGGGCGGACCAAACACCACTCCCACCGTCGACGGCAGCCGCGTCTACACCCTGAGCAAGTCCGGGGTCCTCTTCTGCCTCAACCTCTCCGACGGACGTCCCATCTGGCGCAAACACCTGAAGAGCGATTTCGGAGGCAAGGCGGGCGGCTGGGGCTTCACTGCTTCTCCGGTGGTGGACGGTGACCTGGTCTACGTCCTGCCCTGTTCCAAGGACGGCGCCTTCTATGCCCTCGACAAGAAAAACGGCTCGGTCACCTGGCACACCACCAACGTACAGCGTTCCGCTTACTCGGCCCCCGTCCTCACTGCCATCGAAGGGACGAAAGCCGCCCTCGTCTTTTACGGCCGCACCGTCGTGGCCCATGACCTGTCGGCCAAGGGCAGGATCCTTTTCCAGCATCGCTGGAAAACCTCCTACGACGTCAATGCCAGTAATCCGCACTACCACGATGGCAAGGTCTTCTTCGCCTCCGGCTACGGCATGGGCTACGCCGTCCTCGATGTTACCGGCCCCAGCCCGAAGATTCTTCACCGCGACCAGGACATCCGCATGATCTTCCAGAACAGCGTGCGCACCGGCAACAGCATCACCGGGGTCTTCGGCGACAAACGGATCGATGCCGAACTCATCCGCATGGACCTCCCCAGTGGGAAGATCCACTGGCGCAAGGAAATGCCCGGCACCCGCGCCTCCTCGGCCCTGCTGGGCGATACCTTCGTCCTCCTTTCCGAAACCGGCGACCTGGTAGCGGGCAAGGTGAGCGACCGGGGCTTTACGGAGACCGGCCGCCTCAAGATCCTCCCGCGTAAATGCTGGTCCCCCTTCGCGGTGTCCGACGGAAAGCTGATCGCCCGGAATAACAACGGGGAGGCAATCTGTCTGGACGTCAGCCCCTGAGCGCAGCCCGGCAATCAGTGGGGTTTGCAGGGCACTCGCCGGGGCACTACGGGCTCACCAGGTGTGGCGTCACGAAGAAGTAAAGATCGCTCATCGTCTTCTGCTTCCGCTTGCTCTTGAAGAGTTTCCCGATCCCGGGGGCATCTCCGAGAATAGGAATCTTCTCTTCGCGCCCGATCTGGCGCGCCATGCGCAGGCCGCCAAAGGCCAGGGTGCTTCCGTGGGGCACTTCCACCCTCGTCTCCGCCTGCCGGGTATCGAGCACCGGGTTCATGAGCTGACCCTTGATCTCGTTATTTTTCAGGCTGGGCAGGGGCGTGAACCCCGAGACCGCCGACACCACGGTGAGAATGTGCAGCTTCACGCTGTCCTCTCCAATCGACTGGGGGGTGATATGGAGCTGCACCCCAACCGGCTTGTAGGAGATTTTCTCGGTTACGAATTTGTCGTTGGTGAGGCGTCCCTCCCGGATGGGGAGCTCCTGTCCCGCCATCATGTAGGCGGGTTGCCCTGCTTCCACCGTCATGCGAGGCTGGGACACCACCTTCACCATTCCCGAGCGCTCAAGTGCCTCAAGCGTCACGTCGATTCCGATCCCCGCTTTCTGCAGCAGCCCCACCAGATTCAACATGCCGCCGGGATCCGGCCCGACCCCGCTGAGGGGATCTACCACCCTGCCCACAAAAGAGGCCGGGCTGAAGTTTCCCAGCAGGGCCTGTGAGTTTGAGGTGCCCAGATGCTTGAGTAGCGAGTTCATCCCCACCTGCATGTCAAAGTCATCGGCAACTTCAAAGATACGCACCGCGATCTCCACCTGCTTGCGACCGGAATCGATGTGTTCCATCAACTGCATCACGCTGTTCTGGGAGGCCTGCGCGCAGGTGATGACGAGAACGTTTTCAGAGGGCAGGGCCGAGACCGTCCCCTGGTCCCCGAGATGGGCCTGCACCACCTTTACCAACGGTTCCAACTGGTTTGGGGTGACCGTAACCACCGAGTTGTCGTTGAAGCTCTTGCGGGTGTTTGCCACGTTCACTCCACCGAAGTGCTCAAGACGATAGTAGATCTGCACCTTGCCGTCCGGTCGATTGAAGGTCGGAATGTTCCGCACCCGGCGGGGGGGGGGGGCGGCCTTGGCAGTAAATCCCTTTTCCCCGTAGACTTGGTGCTTGCCGAAAATCTTCGACCAGTTCTGGCCCGCGCTCATCCGGCCCCAGTCCGCCAGTTGGATAATCTGATTGGATCCACCGAGAGCCCGTGCGTCCCGGCCGGTATTTCCCGAGAGCGTGATGGGCGTCCCCAGCGCGATGGCCTCGGTGGTCCCCCCGGTGTTAGTTCCTTCCACGCTCTTGCACTGGCAGAGAAGGAGGGGGGACACGCAGAGAAACACGCGCAGCAGGTTCAACTCCCATCCCACTTCAGACGAAATGGCGATGGGGAGCCCGGCACGGGGATTCCCGATCTTTTGCGACGAAACCATAAGGGTGAACGGTGGTCGTCCGACTTTTTGGGCCATCCTACCATCAAAAGGGTAAAATTGTTACAAAAATCTTTATATTTAATTGATCCTTAGCGTTGTCCCCCGCTTCGCCCTTCCCTTGACGCAAACGGCAACTCGACCTCACCGTCCTGGGGATGACCTTTCAGCCGCATCCCCAACGCCCGGATTGGAAGGTCGGCGATGAAGCGGACCTCCGCGACCCTCCTCCCGAGGCCCCCGAGGACAACATGCGCGCGCTCTACGGATGCGCCCCCGGGGACTGGAACCCGCGCCTCTACCTCGTGCCCATCGCTACCCCCCACACCGAGATCATCGAATTTTTCGAAGTGGGCACCGCCTTTGCCGTCCGGCACGGCTGGGACGAACGCGACACCCTGGATCTCGTTACCAGCACTCTCAACCGGATCAGCGAAATCATCCCCGGGTCCATCGAGCTGGCCACTTCAAGCAAACTGCGCTTCCGCTTCTGGCGCCGGATGCGCACTGACGAGCTTGAAGAAATTGAGCAGATCTACCGAAATGTCGACGACTACCAGGCCGGCCTCGAACGCTACCTCAACCACGGGCTGAGCGGCTCCTCCCTTTTGCATGACGTGGGCGAAACCGGGGTCCTGCACCTTCTCTGGCGCTAATCCCCCCCTCCCGGCACGATCTCACCACCAGCAAACAGTGCGCCCGCCACCCCACGGTCCCGGACATCGTTCGCTCCTCCCGGCAGAGGGAACGCCCTGCCCGCTTTCCGGAACCTGCTGCAGCTACTCTTCCCGCGAGGAACTCCCCCCGGAGCCATGCTGCTGCTCGAAGGCCTGCCCCGCCAAAAGGCAGGCCGGCACCACCACCAGCAAAAGTTCCAACCGCGGAGCGGAGTGGAGGGTGAACATTTCCGCTCCGTCGAAAAGCAGCGATCCCAGTCCGCAGGCCAGCAACGCCATCCAGAGAGACTGCCCCCGGTTCCCCTCCCGCCAGGCTTCCCGCAAGCTCCAGCCAAGCACCACCAGGAGGAGTCCAAGCCCGAGCACACCACCAAGAACAAGCTGGGTCAGATAGGAGCTGTGCGGGTGGTGGACAAACCAGCCCAGTTCTTCCTCGGGGATTTCGCTGACCGTTCCGAACCCCCAGCCCACCAGAAGTTCCATGCCCGAAAGGCGCTCCAGGAACCACTGGTAAATGGCAACGCGTCCCGTGGTTCCCCGCTCGATGACATCCGTCGCCACCCCACTCCAAAAGACGGCCAGAACGTAGCCTCCCACCGCCGCGACGATGGTGATTCCCGCGCTGAGACAGGCCCGCCGCTCAAGAAAGAGGAGGATTCCCGCCCCCGCCCCGAAGCCCAGGGCCGGCCCCCGGCTCTGGCTTGCCATCATCCCGAAGACCAGCACCGCGAGCACCAGAGACCATGGGATCTGCCCTCTCCGCCCGTTGTTCCGGACAGTGAACCACGCTGCCGCAACCGCCCCGGAGGCGCAGAGCATTCCCGTCAGGACCGGATTCAGTCCTCCAAACAGGTCGCGGTAGACGAGGACGTTCCGGAAACGATCCGAGGCAAGGGCACGGGCCGGGCCCCCATAAAAGGCTCCCAGGGAGTAGATCACCACCACCGTCCCCAGAATCGCCAATCCTCCAATGATCCACACCCCGAAGGATTTCCGCCGCCCCACTGCGGCCAACGCCGCCCCAAGCAAAAGAACCGCCACTGCGTCTCCGGCCCCTCCCGCCTCCACCAGTGGAGGCTCCGCCCAGATTCGGCTCAGTACCTGCCAGCCAAGCAGGAGTGCCACCGCCCAGAGCCAGCGGATCGCCCCTGCCGTCCTGATCACGCGGTCCGCCCCCAGCAACAGGAAGGGGACCAGCCACGCAAGAGCCCGCCGGTGATACCAGCCATCCTGTGCGACCCAGAAGCCGGCCAGCCAGAGCCCCAGGGCCACGGCGAGCAGCAACTCCCGCCACTCCCAACAGCGGATCAGGTATTCCCGGGACCTGCCTTGCAGCCAGCTCATGACCCTCATGCTTTCGACTGATACAGGAAGGTCAAGTGACAGCCGAAAAAATCTGTCGCCCACGCCCGCAGAATGGCCCTTATTACTACCGTGCACGACGCACTTGTCCAACTCCTGGGTGCTCCCAAGGTGTCCTCCGCCACGGAGGTTCTCGCCATCCACGCAACCGATAAGTGGCATGCCTCCGCCTCCCCTGAGGCCGTGGTCTTCGCGGAGACTACTGAAGACATCGTGCGCGTCCTGCAGTTTGCCAATGAACGTGGCATCCCGGTGACAACCCGGGGGGCGGGTGTTGGCTACGTGGGCGGCTGCGTGCCCGGGCAAGGCGGAATCGTGCTCTCCGTCTCCCGCATGAACAGAATTCTCGAGCTTAATCCCGAAGACGGGGTGGCCGTGGTGCAACCGGGCGTGATTACCGGGGACCTTCAGGACGCCGCCCGGGGGGTCGGCTGGTACTACCCGCCCGATCCTGCTTCCCTGAGGGAATGCTCGCTGGGGGGCAACATCGCCACCAATGCAGGTGGGCCCCGGTGCCTCAAGTACGGGGTCACCCGCCCCTATGTCCTCGGTCTCGAGGTGGTTCTCGCCGATGGCTCGGTCCTTCGCTGCGGGTCCAGGTGTCACAAGAACAAGACTGGCTTCGACCTCGTGGGGCTCTTCGTGGGATCCGAAGGCATGCTCGGCGTGGTGAGCGAAGCCACCCTGCGCCTCATTCCGCACCCGGAAACCCGTGCCATGCTCACCGCCACCTTTTCAGAGTTCCCTCAGGCTGCGCATGCCGTACAGAGGATCCTGAATTCCGGCCACCTTCCTTCCGCCCTCGAAATCACCGATGAGTTCACCCTGCGGGCCGCCCGCGAATACCTCGGGCCCGACGCCCTGCCCGAAGGGAACGCCCACCTTATCGTGGAGATTGACGGCAGGCAGGCTGCGGTTGACAACGAGCGCAGGGAACTCGCCCCCCTGTTGGAGAAACTCGGAGCCCTGACCGTGGAGCACCACACCGCCGACGAGGCCTGCGAGTCGATCTGGCAGCTGCGCCGTGACTTTTCGTATTCCCTGCGGCATACCGGCCTGACCAAGTTGAACGAGGATATCGTGGTGCCCCGCTCGAAGCTGGTGGAGCTGGTCGAATTCGCCCACGGGCTACAGGAGCAAACCGGTATCGCGGTCGCCTGTTTCGGACACGCCGGAGACGGCAACATCCATACCAACCTGATGGTCGAGGACTACCAGAACCCCTCTGTGCGTGCCCACGCCGATAAAGCCCTCGACCAGCTCTTCACCTGGATTCTCGGAAACGGGGGGGTCATCACCGGCGAACACGGAATTGGACTGGCCAAGAAACGGTGGTTCGCCGATGCCGTCGGCAAGGAGAGTGTGGCCACCCACGCCGCCATCAAGGCGGCCCTCGATCCCAAGGGGATTCTCAACCCCGGAAAATTCATCTGAATCCGCGCACCAAAGGGTGCAGGAGGCCTTCCCGCCAGAATTCACAATCTGGTCCCTGAGAGCCATGAGGCTCCTTTCTCCGAGCTTCG
>JAAZXD010000074.1 GCA_014240355.1 Roseibacillus sp.
CCCTGCCTATTCGCGGTCCCCTCAGGCGCTACACGCGCGACAAGTTCCGGCAGGAACTCTCCGGAGAACTTCCGCCCCGACCTGCCGGGCACCCCGCAGGAGCCGATTTCCAATCGGATCTTGATGAGCATGACGACTCCCTGTCTGCCGTCCCCTCCCCCGAGCGCATCGAGGAACTGGAAAACTCCATCAGCAGGGAAAACCACTTCCAGAAGGAACTGAGCATCGAACTCCACAAGCGTCGTTCACTCTCAATGGCTTGCCTTTCCTTTGCCATGATCGGGATTCCTCTCGGCATCTCCGCCCGCCGCCGGGAAACTTCCAACGGCCTTCTTCTCAGTCTCTTTGTCGCCGCCATCTATTTCGGCCTCATGATCTTTGCCCAGCAGATCACGGACGCTTCCTTCGCCGTCATCATCACTCTCCTGTGGCTCCCCAACGCGCTATGCCTCATCCTTGGACTCTGGCTCTTTCGCCGTGCCAGTTCCCGCTAGACCTCCCCACCATTCCTCCCTTTCCGATGTCACTGAATCCGCTGCGCAAGCTCCTCCGGCGTCTACGGCGGGCGCGGCGCAACAACCCGGGAACGACGCTTGATCCCCTGCCTATTCGCGGTCCCCTCAGTCGCTACACGCTCGATAAGTTCCGGCAGGATTTCCGTGCCTCCATCAATGTCGCGCTTCTCGCCCTTCCACAGGGCATGGCCTACGCCGCCATCGCGGAACTTCCCATCGTGTATGGCATCGCCTGCTCAGCTATTGCTGCAATCGTTGCACCTTTCTTCTCGGGTTCGCGCCACACAATTCTGGGGCCGACCAATGCCACCGCCTTCATGATTTTCTCCTTCTTCCTCATCCCGGGAATGGCCACTTCAAGAGAGGAGATCATCGGCCTGATGCCTCTGCTGTGCCTCATGGTGGGAGCCTTCTGCATCATGGGCGCTCTTCTCAGGCTCGCGGACCTCCTGCAGTTCATCAGTCGCAGCGTCCTGGTTGGCTACATTGCCGGAGCCGCAACCCTGATTATCGCAAACCAATTCAAGCACATCCTCGGAATCGCGGAAGAAGTGGAAGGTGGAGGGACCACCTTTGTGACCATCCTGACCCGCTTGATCCAGAACCTCCCCTCCCTCGACTGGCAACCTCTCTGCCTGGGAGTTGGCACCTTGCTCTGCTACCTCGTTCTGCATTCCCGTTTCAAGCGCGTCCCCGTCTTCGCCCTCACTCTCGTTCTCTTTTCCGCCCTCGCGTGGGTCCTCGAAAGCAAGACCGATCTTGGCTTCAACCAGGTCCAGAAATTCGAGTCCTTCTCTTTCCGCAACCTCGCGCCTGAGTTTTCCATCTTCTTCCAACCAGGCCTCTTTGAGAAGATCGCTCAGCTCTCCACCGTGGCCTTCGCCATCGCCTTTCTCGCCTCTCTCGAGAATACCGTCATGTCCAAATCACTCGCCTCCCGCACCGGTGACCGCCCGGATGTCAACCAGGACATGCTCTCGGTAGGGGCCGCCAATATCGCCACGGGACTCTTTGCCGGCATGCCGGCCTCCGGCTCCCTCACTCGCTCGGCTCTCAATTACGATTCCGGCGCCCGTACCCGCTTCGCCTCTGTTTTCTGCGGCATCCTGTGTGTAATCGGCATCTTCCTCCTCGCGGCTTTTCCCCTCGTCCAACAGGTCCCCAAAGCGTGCCTCGCCGGCCTCGTTATCGCAGTGGCCGGCTCCCTCATCTCGCCACGCGTCATCCGAATCTGCCTCCGCTCCACCAGCGACGATGCCCTGGTGCTGATTGTCAGCTTCGTAGCGGCTCTCTTCGCCCCACTTCACACCGCCATCTTCATCGGGGTAGGCCTCTCGGTGGCCCTCTTCCTCCGTAAGGCTTCGCGTCCCTACCTCATCGAATACGAGGTGAATGATGACGGCGATCTGCGGGAACTCGGTGAAAAGCGCAAGCGTCCCAATCCCGCCATCTCCATCGTTCATGTCGAAGGCGATCTCTTCTTCGGTGCAGCCGAACTGTTCCGCACACAGATTCAGCGCACTTTTATCGACGACAATCTGCATGTCATCATCCTGCGTCTCAAGAACACGCGTCATCTCGATGCCACCAGCGTCCTTGCCCTGGAGGACCTGATTCGCTCTACCCGCAAGGATGATCGCCACATCATCATCTCGGGCGCCACTCGCGAGGTTTACCGCGTCCTCAAGTTTTCCGGTGTTCTTGAAGTCCTCCAGGAGAACTGCGACCGCGAGGCGGGAGAAAGCAACCTCTTCCTTTTCAGCCCGAGCAACCCCAACATCTCCACCCGAGACGCCCTGAAACGTGCCCAGCAAATCCTCGGAACGAAAGAAGCCGACATCAAGATCTACTATGATGCCGGCGGAGAGGAATAGTGGAAACCGACCGCGACAGTCGATCCCAAGGGCATCATGGCCAGCCAAGACCGCCCCCCTTTTGGCCCGAGACAATCGGGATCTCCAGCACCAGCAACTCCCCGCGCCATCCGCCGCTACCCGATTCGATAAACGATCCGGGCCTTGGAGGTATCGTAAGGGGACATCTCCATCTTGACCTTGTCTCCCACCACCAGGCGAATAAACCGCTTCCGCATCTTGCCGGAAATATGCGCCAGCAATTCGTGATCGCTGGCAAGCTTCACCTTGAACATGGTCCCAGCAAGAACAGCCGAAATGGTGCCCTCCACTTCAACGGCCTTGGCCTCTCCGTCAGCGCCCTTCCCGGGCCCCGTGTACTCACTCCGGCGCCTCCGGCGCCTGCCCCCGCCCCTTCGTCTTCTTGGTGGTCCTGCGATAACTCGTTCCTGGGTTCAGCGAACGCACGCAAAGCGCGCATCCGCGTGGACCCATCATTATTGATATTCTCCAAGTCGCAATCGAAATCTCCCCACCCGGTCCTGATTTTCCTGCCGCCAGCCTCCTCCTCGTCAGGCGGAGCCTCCGGAGTGATCCCTACGGGGGGCGGGCATCCTGGAGGATTAGCGTTGACACCAGGGAGGCTCGCTCCTAGCTTGCGCGCCCTCCCCGCCCCGGAGCAAACCCTCCTGAAACGCCTTTAATGAAGACTTTTTCCGCCAAAGCTGCCGACGTGGAACGCAAGTGGCATCTCATCGATGCCGCCGACCAGATCCTCGGCAAGGTGGCAGTGGAGACTGCCCGCCTGCTTCGTGGCAAGCACAAGCCAATCTTCACCCCCCATGCCGACACCGGTGATCACGTCGTAATCATCAATGCCGCGAAGGTCCGCCTCAGCGGAAACAAGGAAACAGAGAAGATCTACACCAGTTATTCTGGATATGTCGGGGGCCAGAAGGTGGAGACTCCCAAGAAGATCCGGGCCCGCCGACCCGAATTGCTCATTGAGCGAGCCGTCCGCGGCATGATCCCTCACAACCGGCTTGGCCGCGCCCAGTTCCACAAGCTGAAGGTTTACGCTGGTCCCGAACACGAGCAGGAGGCCCAGCAACCTGAGCCCTACACGCTCTGATCCGAAGCTCCTCCACGCCTGACCTGAAAACGTTCTCCTTCCATGGCCGCCACTGAAACCATCTACACCGCCACCGGTCGCCGCAAGACCTCCGTCGCCCGCATCTGGATGACTGAAGGATCCGGCAAGATCATCATCAATAATCGTCCCTTCGAGGAGTACCTCCCCACCCTTCCCCTGCAGAATCAGGTTCTCGCTCCGTTCCAGACCACCAATCTGGTCAACAAGTTTGACCTCAAGGTGGTTGTCCGGGGCAGTGGCCTTCCGGGCCAGGCCGGTGCTATCAAGCTCGCAGCGGCACGTGCCCTCACGCAGATGGATCTGGAACTGCGCGGCGCGCTCAAGGCGGCCGGCCACCTGCGCCGTGATCCCCGCGCCAAAGAGCGGAAGAAGGCCGGGCAACCCGGTGCCCGGAAGCGCTTCCAGTTCTCCAAGCGTTAATCGCTGGCCACCATTCAGAAACCAAGCCGCGGAATCTGCCAGATCCGCGGCTTTTTTCTTTTTTTGTTTAGCCCCCTCTTCCCTTTCCTCTTCACTCCCCTCCGTGAAACTAATTTCCTGGAACGTCAACGGGATCCGCGCCGCACTCAAAAAGGGAGCCGCACAGGCACTCATCGCCGAAGATCCCGATGTTTTCTGCCTGCAGGAAACAAAGGCCCGGCCAGAGCAGGTGGAGCTTCCACTCGAACTGGGCTCCTTCAAGAACTATTGGAATTCCGCCGAGAAGAAGGGCTATTCGGGAACCGTCATCTTCTCCAGGCAGGAACCCCAGGAGGTTTTCATGGACATGGGTGTCGACGAGCACGATTCCGAGGGCCGCGTCATCTCGGCCGAGTTCGCCGAGTTCGTGCTCGTCAATGTCTATACTCCAAACTCGCAGAACGAACTCCGCCGACTCGACTACCGTCTGGAGTGGGACAAGACGTTCCGTGATTATCTCAAGCATCTTGAAAACAGTCGCCAAAAGCCTGTGATCTTCTGTGGTGACCTGAACGTAGCTCACCAGGAAATTGACCTTGCGAGACCTGGGCAAAATCGCATGTCAGCCGGTTTTTCCGATGAAGAACGTGAGAGCTTCAGTCAAACCCTGGCCTCCGGCTTCACCGACACCTTCCGGCACTTCCACCCGGAAACCTCGGACGCCTATTCCTGGTGGTCCTTTCGGGCACAGTCCCGGGAACGTAATGTGGGCTGGCGACTCGATTACTTCGGAGTCTCCAACCCCTTCCTCGACCGCATCGAGTCGGCTTCGATCTACCAGGATATTCACGGCTCCGATCACTGCCCCGTCGGGATCGTCTTGAAATAGGTCTCTTCCCATTCCTCCCTTCCTTCCCCTGCTCGCACCACCAGCTCAACAGGATCGGAACGATTCAATCCGTCCAGGCAGAGCGGGTTCTTGAAGCTGCCCCGCTTTCCCGGTTTTCCTACAGAGGCAGGTCGTAACTTCGCCCGGAAACCCCTTCCCTCCAGTTCACAAAGGCCGCATTGACGGTGGCATAGCCTCCCGGAGTGGGATAATCACCGGTAAAGTACCAATCCCCGCAGGGTCCCTCAAGGGAGGCATGCAGGTTCTCGATGGTCTGGTAGATGACTTCCACTTCGCCCCTCCAGCTGTTCTCCGGAGAGACCAGGCGGCTGATCTCGGCTGAGATTTCCTCCGCCGTGAATGGCTCGTAGATTCGCTTTACACAGTTCTGCATCTCGGTCCAGGGCTTGCGGAGTTCCTCCATGCACTCCCGGTGCACTTCCTCTATAAGGGACTGTCGGCCGTCTCGCTCCAGCATGCGGATAGCCGCCTGGAAGGCTATGAACTTGCCAAGCTCCGACATGTCGATCCCGTAACAATCCGGGTAGCGGATCTGCGGAGCGGTCGAACAGATCACAATCTTGCGGGGATTGGTACGGCCCAGGATCTTGAGAATCGAGGTCTTGAGAGTGGTACCCCGCACGATGGAATCGTCGAGGGCCACCAGCACATCGTCCTCCCCTACCACCCCGTATGTAATGTCATAGACGTGGGATACCAGCTGTGCCCGGCCCTTCTCCTGCGAGATAAAGGTGCGCATCTTGATATCCTTGTGCGCTATCTTCTCCCCCCGGGGCCAGTTGTGCATGATGAGATGGTTCAGGAGATCCTCATCCAGGTCGCCGGAGCGGGCAGCCTCCAGAATATTCGCCCGCACCCGGTCGCGCCGATATTGACGCAACCCATCCATCAAGCCATACCAGGCGGTTTCCGCCGTGTTGGGAATAAAGGTAATGACCGCCGCGCCAAAATCGCCGTCAATGGACTCGACCACCTGATCCGTGAGAGCTGCCCCCATCGCCTTGCGCTCCTGGTAGATTCCCGGGTCATTGCCCCGCGAAAAGTAGATGCGCTCAAAGGAGCAATGCCGCTTCTCCGCCTCCGGCGCAAACCGACCTTCGCTCATCGTTCCATCGTTCTTGATGGTAACCACCACACCCGGTTCCAGCTCTTCCACCTCCTGTTGGGAGGCCTCGAACACGGTCATAAGCGGAACCCGCTCAGAGGCAAAGGCGATCACCTCGTCGGTGACCAGGCGGTGGCAGGGCCGGATCCCGTGGGGATCACGCATGACGAAGACATCTCCATTACCGACCACCCCGCAGATGGCGTAGCCCCCATCCCAGCCTTCAGCAGACTCCGTGACGATGCTGCTCACGTCCAGTTCCGCCGAAATGCGGTCGGGGATCTCCTGTCCGGCCACACCCTCGTCGCGCAGGCGGCGGTAGATGTCGGTGTGGGCCTCATCGAGGTGGAATCCGATCTCCTCCTGTACCGTCTGGGTATCGGTCCCGAACACCGGATGCTGGCCCCGCTCAATCAGTTGCTCATTGAGCGCCCGCGCATTGGTCATGTTAAAGTTCCCCATGACCATCAGCGTTCGAGTGGGCCAGTTGCTGCGGCGCAGGTAGGGATGACAGGAACCGGAATCGAATTCTCCCGAGGTTCCGTAACGCAGGTGACCGATGAGCACCTCGCCGGCGAAGTCGAACCCGCGCTTGAGCGAATCCGGGTCGTCGAGGTGCAATGCCCCCTTTCTCGACAGCTTGTTGACCTGCTTCAGTTCCCTGCGAAAGAGCCTGGCCAGGGAGTCGCGGGCCGAGTCACGACGACGGAAGATATAAGGCTGTCCCTTCGGCATATCGAGCTTGGCACAGCCGATGCCGACCCCGTCGTGGCCGCGGTTGTGCTGCTTCTCCATGAGGAGAAAGAGCTTGCGGAACCCCCAGAGGGCGTCTCCGTAACGATCCTGGAAATAGGCGAGCGGTTTCCGCAGGCGAACCACCGCAATCCCACACTCGTGATTCAGGTGGTCGCTCATGAAGAAATCAGCATTTGGAAGCCACCCGAATGCCGGGGATTTGATCGACCACCCCAAGCGCCACTCCACCCGGACCGGCTGCCATAGCGTGTTCGACCTGGTCCTGTCCCACTATCACCACCCAGCCGAACCCCATGTTGAATGTATGCCAGCAGCTCTCCTCATCGACAAACTGGAGAAGCTTCTGCACCGCGGCGTTCTCCCATCGGGGAACCTCCAGCGCGCACCCCAGCTCGCGACCACCGAACAACCGTTCAAGGTTCTCCGGAAGGCCACCTCCCGTGATGTGAGCCATCGCTCTCGGCCGCAGGCCGGACTCCCTCAAGCTGCTGACCACATCGTAGTACAACCGGGTGGGCGGCAGAAGAGACTCCACCTCCTCCTGGGAAAAGACCTCGCCGTGTTCTTCCAACACCCGACGGATCAGGCTCCAGCCGTTGGCGTGGACTCCGTCGGACTGATACCCCACCAGAACGTCGCCCGGTTCGATGGAACTCGGATCTATCATTTCGTCCTTTTCCACACATCCAATGCAGAATCCCGAAAGCTCCACCACCCCTTCCGGGACCACTCCTGGCATTTCGGCAGTCTCTCCACCGGCCAGGATGCAACCGCACTCCTCGAGATAATCCGCCATTCCTCCCACCAGCCGGGTAATGCGTTCCTCGTCGAGTTGCGCCACCCCGATGTAATCAAGAAACATCAACGGATCCCCCCCCGTCGTGAGGATGTCATTGACACTCATGGCCACAAGATCCTTCCCGGCATCCTCGATGCGGTCGTACTTGAGCTGCACCTCAAGTTTTGTTCCCACCCCGTCACACCCGGTCACGATCACCGGTTGCCGGTAGTTCTTGAGCTCAAAGGCCGCCGCGAACAACCCGTAACCCCCCATTAGTTGCCGCTGCTTCTGCGTGCGCTGCACATGGGTGCGAATGTCGCCGACCAGGGCCGCTGCCTTCACCGTATCAACCCCTGCCTCTATATAGGTCAGCTTGTCGGCCATTCGAGGGCGGATTTGTAACAGGCTCGCGCCCGACCGCAAGCCCAACGTGGAAATGCGGGATCCCGAATACTCATGAATTGGATCCTAGCCGCCTATCTGCCGAATTTGCGCCGCAACTCGGAGGAAGAGAACTCGATCAGGGTCGGTCGGCCCCCCGGAGTGCAATAGGGCAAATCGCACGCAAAAAGCTGGTCGAGCAAGCCTTGCGCCGATTCCGCCCTGCACCGTTCTCCACGCGCCCCCACCCTGGCAAGTTCCCCCGCAAACTTCTCAAAGGTCAGCACCCGACCGCTTCTGCTCTCCGCACTGTGCACAAGTTCGTCCACCAGATCCAATAGAAGGGATCGTGGATCCGCTGCACTGAGGAGAACCGGCACGCTCCGAAGCTGTACCGTCACGCCCCCGAAGGGTTCCACCTCCATTCCGGATTCCCGGAAGTTCTCCGCATTCCGCAGCACCACGTCTGCATCGCGAGGCTCCAGCTCCAGCAGGAGAGGGACCAGCAATCCCTGCGACTCCGCAGCAGCCCCCTGCTTCGCTCCCTCCAGAAAGTTTTCAAAGAGGATGCGCTCACGCGCGGCCTCTCCCTCCAGCAGGACTAGACCGTCGCTGGCCTCAAGGAGAAAATAGCGATTCTCCAGGACTCCGAGCACCCGGAAAGGCGACTCCCCGGATTGTTCCTCTTCGCGAGGCAACTCCTCCTGCACCTCCACCTTCCAAGTCTGCGGACCGGGCACGGAACCTTGCTCCTCACGCACGGAGGACACCGCACCGGAATGCTCGGAACCGGCAACCGCTGCTTCCGCTTCCTCCTCCAGTTGCTGGCTCCCGGACAAACTCTCTGTGATCGGGGGATTCTCTCCAGCGCCTCGGCTCTCTTCGTTCCGGATTCCTTCTCTTCCGGGCGTTCCGGAGGATTCTTTTTTTCCTCCGCGCAGGGTGCCTTCCACCGCCTCGAGGATCAAGGCACGCAATTCTGCCGAGCGGTGAAACCTCACTTCTCGCTTGGAAGGATGTACATTTACATCCACCAGGAGGGGGTCCATCTCCAGCCACAGCCAGGCCCCCGGGTGCCGCCCCGACGCCAGAGCCCCCCGATACGCCTCCGCCAGCGCCCTCCACACCACCTGGTCTTCCACCGGTCGTCCATTGAGGAAGAGATACTGTCCACGCCGACTCTTGCGTGCCTCGTCCGGAGGTAGCAGGTAACCGCTCACAGCCATTCCGGGATGTTCCAGGAGCGGAACCTCTCGCAACTTCCCGAGATTCTGACGTCCGGTGAGATCTCCAATACGCACCCGTCGATCGTTGGTCGCTGCCACATCAAAGGACACCCGCCCCTCCTTGCGGTAAATCACCCGTGTTCCGGGACAGGACAGGGCATGAAGCCGCACCTGATAATCGATATGAGCGGCCTCGGTTGCTTCAGTGCGCAGGAACTTCCTCCGGGCGGGAAGATTATAGAAGAGATCGCGCACTTCCACGGTTGTCCCCGGCGGGCACCCCGCCTCGTGAACGTCCCGCAACCTGCCACCCTCCACCACGATCTCAGTCCCAGCCACCATTCCGTGTTCGCAGGTGGTAAGCCGAAATCGTGAGACACTCGCGATCGAAGGCAGGGCCTCCCCCCGGAAGCCCAGGGTCGTAATCGTCGCCAGTCCCTCCTTGTCACGCAGTTTGCTGGTAGCATGCCGTTCCAGGCTCAGTAATGCATCCTCCCGATCCATCCCGCACCCGTCATCACTCACTTTTACCAGTGCCACCCCGCCTCGTTGACTTTCCACTCTCAACTCCTTCGCCCCCGCATCAAGACTGTTCTCCACCAGTTCCTTCACCACGCTGGCCGGCCGTTCCACCACTTCCCCGGCCGCTACCTGGCTTGCCAGGGCGTCGGGCATGACGTGAACACGGGGCATGAACCGAGCCTAGGAGCTTATCCCTCCCGCGCCGATTCAAATCAGCCGCCTCTTTTCCTGCTCCCGCAAAAACTAACTCTGGCACATCGCCCCTCTCTGCTCTATCTTCTTCCCGAATTCGCCATGATCACGCTTACAGAAAGTGCTGGCCAGGAACCGAAATCACTCCTCGAAAAAAAGGGAGCTTCCGGAAGATCAGGCCTGAGGCTGGGTGTCGAGCGCGGGGGTTGCGCTGGCTTCCAATATGCCTTGCAGGTGTCCGAGAAAACAGAGGGCGACGAGGTGATCGAACAGGACGGAGCGCGCGTCTTCCTCACCGCCGACAGTCTGGAGCACCTGCGTGGAGCCCAACTCGATTACTCGGACGACCTCACCAACTCCGGGTTCAAGGTCTTCAATCCCAACGCCGCCCGCTCCTGCGGTTGTGGCACCTCCTTTCAGACAAAGAAGGAAGGGCTCGAGCCAAGTCACGATCCCTCCCTCGACAGCACGAGCTGCTGCTAGAGCCTCCATCCCCCTGATGGCTTTTTCTTCCTCCACGCCGCGTTCTCCGGGCACGGCAGTGGATTGCAGAAACACTCTGAGGACTGCCCTGCGCGAGCGGATATCAGGCACTCCATATTTCCGTCCCCCCAAGACGCTGACCGACTCCTGATCTCCTCATGGCCCGGTCCGGCGATATCAAGAAGTTCATCAAGCGGCGCCCACCCTGGTTCTGGTGGACCCTGGCTCAACTTCTGGCCGGAGCCTTCGCGGTAGCGAGCTGGAGCTTCTGCCTCTTCTTGTTCAGTCTCCCCGAACGGACGTGGAATTACGATATGCTTCGCAAGCTCGGCCGTATCACCCCGGTGGAGGCCTACGACCCTATCGAGGCCCCGGAGGGCACCAGTGCAGACCCGCAGGGTCTCCTCGCCAGGGTCTACTCCCTCGGCAGCGAACAACTCGAAGCCCACAACCTCCATTACAAGCGCAACTACATCACCAACTTCACCAAGCCGGAGGTCGTTCACTACATTGAAGGCAGCTACCGCCTGACCAGCACCCGGACACTCACCGAGGAGGACTTCTTCCATCCCGGTCTGGTTTCCCGTCTGGAAGCCGTGGTTCGGGCCGACGAACTGGCCGAGCCCAGCCCCTACCCGGTCATTGTCGAACTCCTCCTGCCCCTCAAGTCTCCCATGGATGCGGAGCTCTTCTCAGAGGGACACCAATTCGACCTCAAGTTCCTGGAACACCGTGCCCTCATCCTGCACGCCGCCCGTACGGGCACTGCCAAGGATCC
>JAAZXD010000075.1 GCA_014240355.1 Roseibacillus sp.
AGGTTCTTCTCGCCACCCTGCTGAGCGTTATCAACCAGCCGGCCTCCATGCTGGCCCGGGTGCTCAATGAGCCCGGCGCTTCCCTGGCCCGGGTGGTGAAGGCGAAGTTCGACCAAGGCGACTAGGATGCCAATTATCAGGAACCCTCCACCACTCCACGATTCAATTACTTCATCACAACAACAAATTTCAAGGGATAGCCAAGGCCGCATTCGCGGCGGCGGCTGGTAAACACAGATGGTTCCTCGTCGGATCGCCGGCTGGCGGTCTTAAGCGACACGGAGCTCCGTAAACGACGATACCGAAAGACAAATACAATGGCTGATATAAACACAATCGCAGAAGAGCTCGGAAAGCTGACCGTTCTGGAAGCTTCCGAACTGGTAAAGAAACTGGAAGATGAGTGGGGCGTGAGCGCCGCCGCTCCCGCCGCCGCTGTTGCGGCCGCTGCCCCGGCAGAGGCTGAAGCTGCGGAGGAGAAAACGAACTTCGACGTGTCACTTGAGAGCATCGGAGGCAACAAGATCCCGGTCATCAAGGCCGTGCGAGAAGTTGCCAGCGGACTCGGACTCGCCGATGCCAAGAAGCTCGTCGAGAGCGCCCCGGTCAACGTGTTGGAAGGGGCATCCAAGGACGACGCCGAGGCGGCCAAGGCCAAGCTCGAAGAGGCTGGCGCCACGGTTGAACTCAAGTAACCGGCTTTTTTCTGCCGGGGGCTGCCAGCAGGCCCCGGCAGGAACGCCTGGTTCGACTTCAGGCTCCTTTCTCACCCAAGACGGGAAAGGAGGAGCCTGGAGTCGGAGCAGCCGCTCCGGGACCATAAAATCAGGGGATCCCGCCTCCCTCAAAGTTCCGCGAGAGCGGTGCCGAGAGGGAGATTCCCCGCCCCGAATCCAGCAAACCGCCATCCTGCAAGGTTGGCGTCAATCCCATCAACAGAGAGACGACCATGGCTGATCGCCGTTACTTCGGAAACATCGAAGAAGTTATTGAGCCGCCCAACCTCATCGAGGTTCAGAGCAAATCCTACGAAGACTTTCTGCAACAGGACATCGCCCCGTCCCAGCGGACTGAAACCGGTCTGCAGGCCGTGTTCAAGGAGGTTTTCCCCATCACCAGCTACGATGAAACCATCGAGCTGGATTTTGTTTCCTACGATATCGAGGATTCAAAGATCACGGCTCTCGAGTCCCTGCGGACGGGCGAGACTTTCAGCGCCGCTCTCTATGTCACCTTCAAATTGAAGGACGAAACGGGCACCAAGAAGGAGCGTGTCTACATGGGGGAACTGCCCATGATGACCCGCCGCGGGACCTTCGTAATCAATGGAGCGGAACGGGTGATCGTCTCCCAGCTGCACCGCTCCCCGGGGATCTGCTTCGAGAAGTCGATTCACCTCAACGGCAAGATCCTTCATTCCTTCAGGATCATCCCGGATCGTGGCTCCTGGCTGGAGGTGCAGTTTGATACCAACGATCTGCTCTACGTCTACCTCGACCGCCGCCGTCGCCGTCGCAAATTCCTGGCCACCACCTTTCTGCGGGCCCTCGGGTATCCGAGCGAGCGTGACCTGATCGAGCAGTTCTACAAGGTCAAGAAGCTGAAACTCAGCGAATCGATGGACGAGGAAGAGCTCAGTCCCATGGTTCTCTTCGAGGACATCAAGGACGGAGACCTTGTGGTGGCCCGGGCATACGATCCACTGACCATCGGAGTGGTTCGCCAGCTTCTGACCCTGAAAATCAAGACCATCGAAGTGGTCGATTCCCGTCAGGACGAGATTCTTCTCAAGTCGCTGCGCAAGGATCCCGCGGAAAATGAGGAGAGTGCGCTCAAGGACATCTACAAGAAATTGCGGCCGGGGGATCCTCCCACTGCCGCCAACGCACGGGCCCTGCTCAAGCGCCTCTTCTTTGACCCCAAGAAGTATGACCTCACCCGGGTGGGCCGCTACAAGATCAATCAGAAACTCAAGATCGACGTCGATTCCTCAGAGCGCATCATGGTGGCGGAGGATTTCCTCGCGGCGGTCAAGTATCTCCTTAATCTGAAGAAGGGGGAAGGTACGATTGACGACATCGATCACCTGGGCAGTCGCCGGGTGCGTGCGGTGGGCGAACTCCTGGCCAACCAATGCCGGGTGGGCCTGGCCCGCACCGAGCGTCTGGTCAAGGAGCGCATGACCCTCTTCGATGTGAACATCGAAGGGATGACCCCGCAGAAGCTCATCAACCCGAAGGCTCTCAGTGCGGTGGTGCGCGACTTCTTCGGCCGGAGTCAGCTCAGCCAGTTCATGGACCAGACCAACCCGCTGGCGGAACTCACCCACAAGCGTCGTCTCTCGGCTCTCGGACCGGGTGGCCTCAATCGCGACCGGGCGGGCTTCGAGGTGCGGGATGTGCACCCCTCCCACTACGGACGGATCTGTCCCATCGAGACTCCGGAGGGGCCGAACATCGGTCTCATCAACTCGATGTGCACATACGCGCGGATCAACGAGTTCGGATTCATCGAGACTCCCTACAGGAAGGTGAGAAAGGGCAAGGTCAGCAACCAGATCGAGTATGTGACCGCCGATCAGGAGGAGACCTTCATCATCGCGCAGGCCAACAATCCGATCGGCAAGGACGGAACTTTCGTGAACAAGCGCGTGACTGCGCGTGAGCGGGGGGAATTCCTCGAGATGGAACCCGAGAAGGTGGACTACATGGACGTTTCGCCCAAGCAACTCGTCTCGGTGGCAGCGGGAATGATTCCTTTCCTTGAGCACGATGATGCGAACCGCGCGCTCATGGGTTCCAACATGCAGCGCCAGGGCGTGCCGCTACTCGTTTCGGAGGCACCCTTCGTGGGAACCGGGCTGGAGGAGAAAGCGGCCCGTGATTCGCGTGCGGTGGTGGTGGCAGAAGCCGATGGGGTGGTGGCGGCATCCACCGCGGAGTATATAGTGACCACCAAGGACGGGGCGTTGCCCGTTTCGGACGAGCGCTTTCTGAGTGACCCTGAATCGGTCAAGACCAAGCCGGACAAGGGGATCTTCGCCTATCCACTGCGCAAATACATGCGTTCGAATGCGGGCACCTGTATCAACCAGAAGCCCCTGGTGAATTCCGGCGACAAGATCAAGAATGGCCAGATCATTGCAGATGGACCCAACACCGATGACGGAGAGCTCGCCCTCGGTCGCAACGTGCTGGTGGCCTTCATGCCCTGGAACGGCTACAACTTTGAGGACGCCATCGTGATTTCCGAGCGCCTGGTGAAGGAGGATGTCTACACGTCCATCCACATCAGCGAGTTTGATGTGGCAGCCCGGGACACCAAGCTCGGACCGGAGGAGATCACCCGTGACATTCCGAACGTGGGTGAAGAGGCCCTCAAGAACCTTGACCACGATGGGATCGTGCGCGTCGGGGCGGAGGTGAGGCCCGGCGATATCCTGGTGGGCAAGATCACGCCCAAGAGCGAGACGGAACTCGCTCCGGAAGAGCGTCTCCTGCGGGCGATCTTCGGTGAGAAGGCCGCGGATGTGAAGGACACCTCTCTGCGGGTTCCCTCGGGTTGCACCGGGATCGTGCAGGACATCCGGATCTCCACGCATGGAGTGGCACGGCGCCGGTCGGAGGATGTCAATCCGGCCGAGATGAAAAAGCAGCTCAAGAAAATCAACGACGATTACAAGAAGAAGAAGGACCAGTTGACCGATCAGCTGACCGAGAAGCTGTCCGATATTCTTCTCGGGGAGAAAATCCCCCTCGATGTAGTCAACGCCCAGAGTGGCGAGATCATCATCCCGGCCAACCGGAAGATCACCAAGACCCTCCTGCGCAAGCTGGCGGCGGTTTATGATCACATCGAGATCGACCCGAGCCCGATCCGGAACAAGATCCTTGAGATCATCAGTTCGTTCGAAAGCCGTTTCGGCGAACTGGACGCTGACCGGGAACGCCGACTTGATCAGATTGAGAGCGGGGACGAGATCGACCCGGGTGTAATCAAGGAGGTGAAGGTCTTCGTGGGTGCCAAACGGAAACTCTCTGTGGGAGACAAGATGGCCGGACGCCATGGCAACAAGGGGGTGGTGGCCGTCATTGTGCCGGAGATGGACATGCCCTACCTTGATGACGGGACGCCCGTGGACATCTGCCTCAACCCGCTTGGCGTGCCCTCGCGGATGAATGTGGGGCAGGTGCTTGAGACCCACCTTGGAGTCGCCGCCAAGGCTCTCGGCTTTACGGTGGCAACCCCGATTTTCGACGGAATTCCGGAGGACAAGATCTGGGAATACATGTCGGAGGCCAAAAGGGTGGACGGGGTCCGGATCGTGGGCGATGGCACCGAGAAGGCCCGTGAACGCAAAACCGATGAACCGGTGGGCCCGGGATTTACCTGGATCGGTGACGGCAAGGACGGATCGGTCGGCGGGAAGAGCACGCTCTATGACGGCAGGACCGGCGAGGCCTTTCACCAGCCGGTCGTGGTTGGTCAGATTTACATGCTCAAGCTCGGGCACCTGGTTGCGGATAAGATCCATGCCCGGGCGGTCGGTCCTTACAGCCTGGTCACCCAGCAGCCGCTGGGAGGAAAGGCGCAGTATGGCGGCCAGCGCTTCGGGGAGATGGAGGTCTGGGCCCTGGAAGCCTACGGGGCGGCCTACACCCTGCAGGAGCTTCTGACCGTTAAGTCCGACGATGTGCAGGGACGCACCCGGATCTACGAAGCGATCGTCAAGGGCGACAATTCTCTGGAGGCCGGCACGCCGGAATCCTTCAACGTGTTGATCAAGGAAATGCAGTCGCTCGGCCTCGACGTGCGGCCTGGGCGCAGCGGTGCCCAGGTGACCGAGGGTGGCGACTTCAACCTCGACGACCTCACCATCTGAACCCCGGAATCGAACCTGAAACCAACAACTTTAAGAAATCATGAGTGTTGAAACCAATTTGCGTGAACTCTACGGGGTCGACGAAAAGCCGGCAGCCTTTGACCATGTTTCCATCACGGTCGCTTCCCCGGAAGTGATCCGGTCGTGGAGCCGGGGCGAGGTGAAGAATCCGGAGACGATCAATTACAGAACCTTCAAGCCCGAGAAGGGGGGGCTCTTCTGCGAGCGAATTTTCGGTCCGACCCGGGACTGGGAGTGCGCCTGCGGAAAGTACAAACGCATCAAACACAAGGGCGTGATCTGTGACCGTTGCGGGGTGGAGGTGACTCTTTCCCGTGTGCGTCGCGAGCGCATGGGCCACATCGAACTGGCGGTGCCGGTGACCCATATCTGGTTCTACAAGTGCATGCCCAGTCGCATTGGCCTCATGCTGGATATGAGCGCGCGTGATCTTGAGCGCGTGATCTACTACGAGGATTTCATGGTCACTGACCCGGGAAAGACCCCGCTCGAGCGCGGCCAATTGCTTCCGGAGTCCAAGCTTCGCGATGCGGAGGAGGACTATGGGGAGGGCAGCTTCCGGGCGGCAATGGGAGCGGAGGCCATCCGTGATCTTCTCAGCCAGTGCGTCCTGGATGAGATCCTCGTGGAACTCGAGGAAGCGATGGAGAACACCCGCTCCAAGCAGACCCGTAAGAAACTGGCCAAGCGCCTCAAGCTGGCGCAGGGATTCTTGAACTCCACCTCGCGCCCCGAGTGGATGATCATGACGGTCCTGCCGGTTATTCCGCCGGACCTGCGTCCGCTGGTTCCACTGGAAGGCGGCCGTTTTGCGACTTCCGATCTGAACGATCTCTACCGCCGGGTCATCAACCGGAACAATCGTCTCAAGAATCTTCTCCAGCTCAAGACCCCGGAGGTCATCATCCGCAACGAGAAGCGGATGCTGCAGGAGGCGGTGGACGCCCTATTCGACAACGGTCGTCACGGTCGGGCCGTGACGGGTGCCGGAAACCGCCCCCTCAAGTCGCTTTCCGACATGCTCAAGGGGAAGGGTGGTCGCTTCCGCCAGAACCTCCTTGGCAAGCGGGTGGATTACTCGGGCCGTTCCGTGATCGTGATTGGTCCGGAGCTCAAGTTGCACCAGTGCGGTCTGCCCAAGAAGATGGCGCTCGCTCTCTTCGAGCCCTTCATCATCCGCCGGCTCAAGGAGCTGGGGCACTGCCACACGGTGCGTTCGGCCAAGAAGATGATCGACCGCAAGACCACCGACGTCTGGGATATCCTCGCAGAGGTGACCCGGGGTCATCCGGTACTGCTGAACCGGGCTCCCACCCTGCACCGCCTGTCGATCCAGGCCTTCGAGCCGGTACTCATCGAGGGATCGGCCATCCGGCTGCACCCGCTCACCTGCTCCGCCTACAACGCGGACTTCGACGGGGATCAGATGGCGGTGCACGTTCCGCTCTCGGTGGAGGCCCAGATGGAGGCCCGACAGCTCATGCTGGCGCCCAACAACATCTTCTCTCCGGCCAGCGGTCGACCCATCACTACGCCTTCGCAGGACATCATCCTGGGAACCTACTACCTCACCTATACCCGTCCCAATTCGCTGCCGGGAGAAGAGGAGCCCATCCCGATGTTCGAGAACCCGACCGAGGTGGAATACGCCCTGGCGTCCCGCAAGGTGAGTTATCATGGCTGGATCCGGGTGCGCAATCCGGACTACGGGAAGGATACAATTTTCGGCGACAAGGACAATAAGATGCTGGTGACCTCACCGGGTCGCGTACGCTTCAATGAGATCTGGCCCGAGGGGCTGGGCTTCATCAACCAGACGGTGTCCAAGAAGGAGATGGGCGACATCATCTGGCGCTGCTACCAGGTGGCCGGTCAGGACGGCACGGTCAAGACCCTGGACAATCTGAAGAGTCTCGGGTTCCAGGAAGCCACCCGTTCCGGGTGCTCGATCGGGATCGTGGACATGGTTATTCCCCCGGAAAAGGAGTCTGAGGTCAAGAAGGCCTATGCCGAGATCGAGAAGGTCTCCAAGCACTACCGCAACGGGATCATCACCGACGGAGAACGCTACCAGAAGGTGGTCGATATCTGGACCCGTGCCACGGACAACATCGCCAATGTGCTTTTCCGCAAGCTGGAGTTCAACGAAGGCGGGGAGATGGCCAACCCGCTCTTCATGATGGTTGACTCCGGAGCCCGGGGGAACAAGAACCAGATCAAGCAGCTCTCCGGGATGCGCGGCCTCATGGCGAAGCCGTCCGGGGAGATCATCGAGCGTCCCATCACCTCGAACTTCCGCGAGGGCCTCTCGGTGCTGGAGTACTTCATCTCCACCCACGGTGCGCGGAAAGGTCTGGCCGACACGGCCCTCAAGACCGCGGATTCCGGATACATGACCCGCAAGCTGGTGGATGTTTCCCAGGATGTGATCGTGACCGAGCCGGATTGTGGAACGGTGCAGGGACTGCACGCGGAAACCATCTATTCCGGTGACGAGGAATCCGCCCCCATCTCCACCCGTATTTACGGACGAGTCTCCTGCGAGCAGGTGGTCGACCCGGTTTCCGGGGAGGTGATCGTGGACGTCAACGATCTGATTACAGAGGAAAGGGCTAACCGCATCGAGGACATCGGCCACGAGCGGCTCAAGATCCGTTCGGCTCTGACCTGCGAGTCGAAGCGCGGCTGCTGCCAGGCCTGCTACGGACTGAATCTCGCCACCGGGATCGTGACCAAGATCGGGGAAGCGGTGGGTATCATTGCGGCCCAGTCGATCGGGGAACCCGGAACGCAGCTTACCATGCGGACCTTCCACTCCGGCGGAGTGGCGGTCGGTGTCAACAAGCAGCCCTTTATCGAATCCCGCTCCAAGGGGGTGCTGCACTACGTGGATCTTCGCGTGGTGGAGGACACCGAGGGCAAGTTCGTGGTTCTCAACAAGAACGGGAATATCTCGATCCGTGACAAGAACGGGCTCGAACTGGAGTCGCACAAGATCGTGATCGGCTCGGTTATTTCCATGAAGGACGGGTCCGAGGTGACCAAGGGTGACCAGATCGCGATCTGGGATCCGCACAGTGTGCCCATTATTACCGAGAAACCCGGAGCGGTAGAATTCCGCGACATGATTCCCGGCATCACGGTGCAGACCGAGACCGATAAGGAGACCGGCAAGAAAGGCATGACCGTGACGGAGCACAAGGAGGATCTTCACCCGCAGGTTGTGATCACCGACCCGGGTTCCGGTGAAGTTCTCGCGAGCTACTCGATCCCGGTGGGAGCGCACCTTTCCGTGAAGGAGAAGCAGAAGATCTCGGGAGGCACGCAGCTGGCCCGGACGCCGCGGAAGGTGGCCAAGACCAGGGACATCACCGGTGGTCTTCCGCGGGTGGCGGAACTCTTTGAGGCCCGCCGTCCCAAGGATGCCTGCGTGATCGCCAAGATCGACGGGGTGATTTCCTTCGGCCCCAACGTGAGAGGGAAAAAGAAGGTCATTGTCACGGATGAGGAATCCGGTGAGTCAGTGGATCACCTCGTGCCCATGGGTCGCCACATGATCGTGGCGGAGGGGGACGCCGTGGCTCGCGGCGACCAGATCACCGAGGGTCCGGTTGCTCCCGAGGATCTCCTTGAGGCCTGTGGCAGACAGGAGCTTCAGGCCCACCTCGTCAATGAAGTGCAGTCGGTCTACCGCGCCCAGGGCGTGGAGATCAACGACAAACACATCGAGATCATCATCCGGCAGATGCTGCGCAAGGTGAAGATCAGCGATCCCGGGGACACCAGTTTCCTCTGGGGGGACCAGGTGGAGCGCATGACCTTCAAGAGGGAGAACGAGGAGATGATCGAGCAGGGTGGCAAGCCGGCGGAAGCCGAGCCCGTCCTTCTTGGAATCACCAAGGCTTCTCTCGAGACCGAATCCTTCATTTCGGCGGCCTCCTTCCAGGATACCACCAGGGTTCTCACCGACGCTGCCACCCTTGGCAAGGTTGACCGCCTGACTGGATTCAAGGAGAATGTGATCATGGGTCACCTCATCCCGGCCGGCACGGGATTCGACACTCACCGGGACGTCGATATCGAATTCACGGTGGAAGAGCCCGAGCCGCAGGTGGAAGAGGAAGAGCCCCAGGAAGCAGAGACCGCCTGAGGGCGGAGGCAACAAGTCATCGGTCAGCATTCATCGGTCACTCAAGATGCTGACTGATGACAACCGACGGTTGACTCGATGCCACGGCAGAAGCCCAGATCCGGAGGACGACCCAACCCGCACACGACGGAGCGGGGCCGCCACCGGACTACACCGGAAGGGGACCTGCGGGAGATCCTGGCCGGGATTGAGTGCCCCTTCGTCCTGGTCCTGGACGGGGTGCAGGATCCGCACAACCTGGGCGCGATCCTGCGCAGTGCGGACGGGGCAGGGATTGATCTTGTGATTGCGCCCAGGGACCGCGCGGTTGGAGTCACCGAGGTGGTCCGCCGGATCTCGGTGGGAGCGGCCGATCACGTGCGCTTCATGCGGGTGACTAACCTGGCGCGGACGATGGACGAGCTGAAGGACGCCGGGATCTGGATGGTGGGGACATCGGACCGCGGCGGGAAGAGTCTCTATGAAGCCGACCTGAAGGGACCGCTTGGAATCGTGATGGGGGCGGAGGGACCGGGATTGCGCCGGTTGACGGAGGAGAAGTGCGACTTTCTCGTGAAGATTCCGATGCGGGGACGCGTGGAGTGTCTGAATGTGAGCGTGGCTACCGGGGTGTGTCTCTTTGAGGCTCTCCGCCAGCGGGGAGATGGGGGCTTGCAGGGCAGGGGATGAGTCCGGAGTGGATGCCAGAGGCTCCCGGCAGGTCCTTCAATCCCGCAGCGCGTAGTGAATGTGCGGGGCGTAGAGAGCGGGCTCCAGCAGGAAGGAGTCGTGGCCCCGGTCGGAGTGGACCGTGATGTGGACCGGCTCCAGGCCGGCCTTCTCCAACTCGAGGACAAGTTCGCTCTGTTCCTCGGGATAGAAGCAGAAGTCGGAGTCGATGGAAAAGACCAGGAAGCGGTGGCCCGCCTCCTTGCAGCGGGTGAGAAGTTCGCGATAGCTCCCGGCATCACCTTCCCGGGCGGCATCGTAGCGCGACCACATGTCGATAATGCGCAGGTAGGTATTGGCATCGAAGCGCTGCACGAACTTCTTGCCCTGATAGAGCATGTAGCTCTGGAACTGGTCGCGGACCTGGTACCATGAGAGTGCATCGCTCTGGTGGATGACGTCCCGCCGGGCCCGGCGCTCGATGGCATCGAGGTGGACGAAGGTCTTGTGGGAGATCATCCGGGCCAGGGTCAGGCCGAGGGCGGGAGGTTCGTGGTCGTAGTAATCTCCACCGCGGAAGTGAGGGTCGTTCTCGATGGCCAGGATCTGCTCGAAGAGGATCAGCCGGTTGAGGACGGTGGTTCTGATGCCACTCGCCAGCGAGAGGATGGTGCGCACCCGTTCCGGAAAATTGGTGGCAAAAGTGAGGGCCGCCAGTCCACCAACCGAGGGGCCGGCCACGGCGTGGAGACAGTCGATGCCTAGGTGATCGAGGAGAAGGTCGGCCACCGTGGCCTGGTCCGAGATGGAGACATGAGGGAAGGAGGAGCCATAGGGTGCTCCGGTTTGCGGATCGGGTGAGGCTGGTCCGGTGGAACCGTAGCACCCGCCGAGCAGGTTGAAGCACACCACGAAGTAGTGGTCGGTATCGATGGCCTTGCCGGGACCGACCATGCCGTTCCACCAGCCTTCCTGGACCTCCCCGTTCCACAAGTCGCCGGCTTCCGGAATGGCGGGATTGAACCCGGTGACGTTCTGGGAGCCGGAGAGGGCGTGAAAGATCAGGATCGCATTTGATTTCCCGGCATTGAGTTCGCCCCAGGATTGGTAGGAGAGCTGGACGGCCCCGAGTGCACCGCCCTCGCGAAGGGCGAGGGGAGAATCTCCTTCGCCAACAGCGTGGAAGGTGTGGGCCTGGACCGGTTGCGGAGCGTTGGACAC
>JAAZXD010000076.1:0-5522 GCA_014240355.1 Roseibacillus sp.
AACTTCGCGGCCCGGCCCCTCTCCGCCCCTGAGGCTTCACCGGCCTCCAAGATTCATAACGCCGCGGTGCGGGCGTTGCACTATTCCGCCGACGGCAAGAAACTCTTCAGTGCTTCCGACGACAAGACGGTGGCCCGCGTCAACCTGGAAGAAGACACCGCCAAATCACCCAGGATCACGCTCCCGTCCGAAGCTCTCAGTCTCGCACTGCTCGAGAAGGACGCCAAACTGGTAATAGGGTGTGCGGACGGCGTCATTCGCATTCTTCCCGTCTCCCTCTTTGACCTGCCCGCCGAGGAACTGGCCAAGGCTCCCGCTCCGGCGGAGTGGAAGGCACCCGAGAAGGTGATCGCTCTGGCTGCCTTGGGAGAAGGCGGCACGCAACTTCTCTCTGCCAGCGCAGACGGCAGCCTGCGGATCTGGGATCTCGCCGGCAAGGAAGTCCGGCAGATCGCCCACGGGGGCCTGCTCAACGCCATTGCCGTGCACGCCGCTTCCAATCAGATCGCCACCGCGGGAGCTGATGGCGTGATCAAGCTCTGGAACGCTCCGGATGGCAAGATGCTACGCGAGCTCAAGGGGGATCTCGACTTCGAGCAACGCCGCACCCGCTCCACCCAGAAGCGCGATCTCGCCAAGCGTCTCGCTGAACTGCGCAAGAAGCAGGTAGGTGAAAACGAGAAACAGTGGAACGACCTGAAGACCAAGTCCAAGGACGACGCCGGCAAGGTCGCCGCCGCGCAGAAAGACCTCGCCGCCAAGGAGGGAACCGCTACCAGCAAGCGTCAGGCTGCCCGGGAAGCGCAGGCCCTTGTAACCGCTCTTGAGACTGCCAAGGATCCTGGCCTGGGAGCGGCCCAGGGGGCGTCTAAGAAGGCCACCGAAGAGGCCTCCAAGGCCGATAACGAACTGGTCACCTCCCTGCGTAACCTGCGAAACGCCCAGCGGACCCGCGATCTCGCGGTCAAGGATGGCACCCGGGCCGCCCAGCGCTTCCTCTTCGCCCAGGCCGCCTCCGCCGAGGCTGACGCCGTGCTGGCCACCGCCGAGGAAGTGGTCAAGGCCCTTGAGGGAGAAGCCGCCCAGGTTGGGGCAGGTGCGATCAAGTCCCTGGCCTTCTCGCCCGATGGCACATCCCTGGCAGTCAGCGCCGAAAAAATCGGCCTCCGCCTGTGGAGTCCCGCCACTGGCCAAGCTCTCGACGTCGTCCATCGCTCCGCCACTTCCTCCCTCGCCTATGGAGCGGATGGCCAGCTCTTCGCCTCCCTGCCGGACAAGAAACTGCTCTCCTGGAAGAATACCGCTCAATGGAATCTCAGCTCGCATATTGGTGACCAGAGCAAGGAAGACCCCTTCCCTGACCGGGTCCTCGCCCTGGCCTTCCATCCCCGGGGGCATCTTCTAGCTGTCGGGTCGGGAATCCCGTCACGTGATGGCAGCCTCAGCTTCTGGCGCGTATCGGATGGCACCAGGGAAGGAGTGATCGAGAAGGCCCACCTCGACACCATCACCGGACTGGCTTTCTCTCCCGACGGCCAACGCATCGCCTCCTCCTCCACCGACCGCTATCTCAAGATCCACGAGGTGGAGACCCTTGAGCTGGCGGACCAGCTGGAAGGCCATACCAACCACGTTCTTGACGTGGCCTGGAGTGCTGATGGCGAAACCCTCGCCTCCGCAGGAGCCGACCACGTGACCAAGCTCTGGGCAGTTGCCACCAGCAAACAGAAGAAGACCGAGGGAGGGTTCAAGAAGGAGCTCACCACCGTTGCCTTCGTGGGGACCGGTGAAACCATCGTGACTGGTGGTGGGGACAAGGTCCTCAAGGCGGCCGGTCAAAACCTTGCCGGGATCGACGACTTCGTCTATGACGCGGCGGTGAGCCCGGACGGCTCCATCATCGTGGCCGGCGGGGAGAAGGGCATCCTCCGGGTCTGGCAGGCCAGCGACCGTAAACTCCTGTATTCGTTTCGCTCCCCGCAGGACACTCCACCCGAGACGGCCTCGAAATGATCACCTTTTCCGATTCCAGCCCCCACAGCCGCCGCTCCTTCCTGCAGGTCGGGGGACTTGGTCTCGGGGGACTCACCCTTTCCCAGCTTCTTGGATGGAAAGCCGCCGCCGCCCAGGCCGGCATCCCGCTCAAGGACAAGTCGGTGGTATTCCTCTTCATGCACGGCGGTCCACCCCAGCAGGAAACCTTTGATCCCAAGATGGAGGCCCCGGCCGAAATCCGCAGCTCCACCGGAGAAGTGAAGACCACCATCCCGGGAGTCACTTTCGGCGGAACTTTTCAGAAACTTGCGAAACGGGCGCACCAACTTGCGGTGGTGCGCTCATACACAACCGGAAACGGCAACCACGACATCAAGCCCATCGTGGGCAAGGACTCCCTCAATGCGAACCTGGGGGCCCTCTATGCCAGGATCGCAGGAGCAAATGTCCCAGCCACGGGCATGCCCCGCAACGTGGCCCTCTTTCCCCGGTCCGTGGATGTCGCTTCCCAGGAGCGGGTCAAGCAATTCGGCAACTTCCTCGCCCACGGGACGGTGGGTTCCGCCTGTGCACCCTTCGCCCCCGGCAGCGCCAAGAACGGACTGCAGGGCGACATGACGATGTGGATGTCGCGACAGCGCCTCGAGGACCGGATGTATCTCCTGGAAAGGATTGACGGCCTGAAGCGGGCCCTTGATGACGGCGCCGCCGAGGGCCTCGGCCAACTACAGCAGCAGGCCGTCAACATGATCATGGGGGGAATCTCGGAAGCCTTCGACCTTTCCCGCGAGGATCCCCGTACCCTCGCCCGCTACGACACCGCTCCCCTCATCAATCCCAACTCCATCAGCAAGTCCTGGAACAACTACAAGAACTACCGCGACCACGGACAGACCCTCGGCAAGCTCATGCTGATGGCCCGCCGACTCTGTGAACGCGGGGCCGGATTTGTCACGGTGACCACCAATTTCGTGTGGGACTTTCACTCCGACAAGAACAATGCCGGTGCTGCCGAGGGGATGGACTACTGCGGAATCCCCTTCGACCATGCCGTTTCCGCCTTCCTTGATGACGTGCATGAGCGCGGCCTGAGCGACCGCATTCTCCTTGTTTGCTGCGGCGAGATGGGCCGCACCCCCAAGCTCAACAAACGGGGTGGACGCGATCACTGGGCCCGTCTCGCTCCCCTTCTCCTCTACGGAGGAGGAATGGAAGGTGGGCGGGTGATCGGACGTTCGACCCGCGACGGAGGCGAACCCAACAGCACGCCCTACGGCCCCGATAACCTGATCTCGACCCTCCTCAACACCATGATCGATATCGGGAAACTCCGACTCTCTCCCAGTGCGCCCAAGGAGGTCCTGGAACTGGCTGGCTCCCCCGTGATTCCTGGCGTAGTAACAGGTTAGGAGCCAAACTCCCCGGGGCCCCACAATGGCCCGCGGATAATGAGATCTCCGCCCCGTTCCCTGCCCATTTTGAGGTAACCTCAGACCTTGAATCCTCCTGTTTGGGGGGAATGGGCATCCAGAGGCGCATGAATCTACCAGCAATCGGATAGACAGAGGACCCCAAAACGCGTATTTACCATGAGTTCCGTTTCAACCGCCGGGTGTCAAATGTTCCCATGTATTTGCGAATTCTCCCCGTTCTGAGCCTCGTGGCCCTGCTTTCCTTTCAGGCCGCCTCCGCGCGGACCTGGATCAATTCCACCGGCCAGCCCATCAAGGGTCGCTTCCTGGAATTGAGGAACGGTTCGGTCAGGATCCTCTTGGATGAGGACAGGAAAGCGGTGAGTGTCCCGCTCAAGGTTCTCTCCAAGGCGGATCAGGAGTTCGTCCGGAAGCGTACCATGACCGGAAAGGCCGACCTCGTCGCTCTCGCGGTGAAGCGTATTGATGCCGCGGTGGATGCCGGTCTGGAGAAGCAGAAACTGAATTACAACGAAAACCTCAATGACCACATGTACCTGCGCCGGGTCTACCTTGATCTGGCCGGACGCATCCCGAACTACGATGAGGCCAAGGAGTTCCTCAACTCGCGCGACACGAACAAACGACAGGAACTGGTGATCAAACTCCTCAGGTCATGGGACTATGCCAGCCACAACTACAATCACCTCGCCGAGCTTTTGCGCATCAAGACCACCTTCCCCGGCACGGTGCTCCGCAATGACTCCTTCATCTACTGGCTAAAGGAGCAGATCCATACCAACACGCCCTGGGACGAACTGGTGCGTGAGATGGTGACCGCCGAAGGGCGCATCTGGGACAACCCTGCGGTGGGCTATCACCTCCGCGACAACGGGATGAAACTCGACCACGTGGCTTTCATGGGCAAGGTTTTCCTCGGCACCAACATCACCTGTGCGCAGTGCCACGACGACCCCTTCAGTGACTGGACCCAGTACCAGTACTACGAGTTTTCCGCCTACCTCGCGGACCTTGAAACGAAAGGCAAGTCCCAGAAGGCCCAGATGCCGAAAAAGAAGGAACTGGAGGCCTACATCGCCGCTACTCAGAAGCTCGATCCCAAGAACGAGGAACAGAAGCGTACGATCAACAATACCGTCGGTCGTTACCAACGCTCGCTCCAGGACATGAGCCGCGCCAGCGAGTTGGCTGTCCACACTGTGGCCGATCGCTCCATGAGGCTCCCCAACAATTACCAGTACGAGGACGGCTTCCCACGCGACAAGGTCAAACCTTGGATTCTCTTTGGAAAAGAGAACGGGACAGCTGCCGCGGCCCTCAACCCGCGCCAGCGCCTGGCGGTCTGGCTCACCTCGGCGAAGAACGAGCGTTTTGCCATGAACATCGCCAACCGGATGTGGGCCCGCTACATGGGGCGCGGAGCGGTCGAACCTCTCCATGACATCAATCCGAAGGACTCCCTTAACGCCGATCTTCTCAAAGTCCTCACCGAGGAGATGGCAGCTCTTGACTTCGATCTCAAGGCCTTCGCCTGGGCGATCGTGAACACCAAGGCCTACAACCGTCTGGCCACGCGCAAGAAGGTCAATGTCACCAAACCCTACTACTTCCCGGGACCGCTTCTCCGCCGGATGAGTTCCGAGCAGGTATGGGACTCCCTGATCACTCTCATGGTGGAAGACCCGAACCAGTTCCGCCTTGATTCGGGAGATCGTTACAACCGGCTTATCAACACCTCGCAAGCGCCGGGATCTCCCAAGGAGTTCGTGACCCGGGTCGACGAATACAACAAGTTCAAACCGGTGCAGAGCCTCGTTAATGCCAAAGGCGTCTCCATCGTAAATGCCAAGCCCCCCAAGGGAGAGAAGCCCTTCGGGCAGAACGCCCTCAGCCGGAAGCCCACCGGCCCTACCGACGAGGAGATGATGATGGCCTTCATGGAAGCAGCCAAGAAGCGGAAACTCCTCCTCGCCCGCGCCTCGGAACTCCCCCAGCCTTCCGATCCGGCTCACTTCCTCAGTAAATTCGGCCAATCTGACCGCACCTTTGTCATCAATGCCAGCTCGCTGGATGGGTCCGTCCCCCAGGCCATGG
>JAAZXD010000076.1:5532-8849 GCA_014240355.1 Roseibacillus sp.
CAACCGGGATCCAGGATCTTCCTGGAGATGAAGAACCTCCGCTCGAACTTCGAGAAGGCCGATGTGACCTTTATGAGCATCCTGAGCCGCCGTGCCATCGGTAGCGAACAGCACCTGCTTGATCGCGAATTACGTGCGGGTGGACCAGAGGTTTTCTCTGATCTCATCTGGGCTCTCCTCAACACTCCTGAGTTTTTATTCATCAAATAAGCCAACCCCAGCATACTTCCATCATGTTGCCATGAAAGATATTATCCACCAACTCGATGAACTGGACCGCCGCAGTTTCCTGACCGGAGCCGCAGCCTCTACTCTCGGTGTAACCATCCTCCCGGGGCTCGCCGGAGCGGCAGAGTCCGAGGTCATCAAGCCGGCCGCGCACGCCACCGCCAAGAACGTCATCTTCCTCTACATGGCGGGAGGCATGACCCATGTCGATACCTTCGACCCCAAGACCACCGGTGGGATCGCAGGTCCCTCACGGCCTGCCGGCACCAACGTGGACGGCGTGCAACTCTCCAACATGCTTCCACAGCTCGGCAAACAGGCTGACAAGTTTGCGGTAGTACGCAGCATGACCACCAAGACCGGCGACCATGGCGGGGGCAACTACCTCATGCACACCGGCTACGCCCGCCGGCCGGGGACCTCCCACCCGCAGATGGGTTCCTGGGCCCAGCACTTCCTGGGAAGGCGCAGCAAGCTCGTCCCCGACAGCATTGTGGTGGGCGGGGGCAACCCCGGACCTGGCTTCTTCCGGCCTGACCACAGCCCCCTTCCCATCGGAGATCCCAACCGTGGAATCAAGGATCTCCTTCCCAAGATCAACAAGACCCAGTTCGAGCGCCGTCTCAAGTATGCCGAGACCTTCCGCGAGTCCTTCGCCAAGGGTTTCCCGCATGACGACGTGAAATCCTACGCCGACTTCTACGAAGAGACCGTCAAGCTCTTTGACAGCAAGACCACCGAGCTCTTCGACATCAACAAGGAGTCTGACAGCGTGAAGAATCTCTATGGGAACTCGCGGTTCGCCCGTGGTCTCCTCCTGGCCCGTCGCCTCATCCAAAACAACGTGCGTTACGTCGAAGTTCAACTCGGCGGTTGGGACGGCCAGCATGGCAATGCCGGGACGGCAGCCAACCGAACCAATGCCATGGACGGCCCCATAGCTGCCCTCCTGCAGGACCTCTCCTCCCAGGGCATGCTGGACGAGACCATGGTGGTTCTGACCACCGAGTTCGGCCGGACTCCAAGGATCAACGGACGTGGCGGACGCGATCATTTCCCCAAGGCCTTTTCCATCATGATGGCTGGCGGCGGCGTCAAAGGAGGTCAGGTCATCGGCAAGACTGACGAGGTGGCCAGCAACATCCAGACCGAAGCCTACGAACCGAAAGATCTCCACACCACCATCGCCTACGCCCTCGGCCTCCCGGTCGAGAAGCGGATCCACGCCATGGGCGGACGCCCCTTCTTCGTGGGCAACCGTGGCAAGATCATCAAGGAGGCCTTCGGTTCCGCCTAGAGCCTAGAGCATCCAGGAAATGCCCGGCCTCAATTCATACTCGCCCGGTTCGTTAGAAACCGGGCGATTTTTTTGCGCGATTGCATGAGAACGCCTTGTAATTCCGCGTGACTGTCATGAGAGACTTTCGATAATTCCTGCGCATGAACGGAGGGCTTCCTACCTTCAACTACCAGGATGTCGCCTCGCCTGACCCTTCGCTGCTGGAGCACCTGCGCGCCACCTGCCACCTCACCGGGTTTTTCTACCTGCGTCATCCACAGCTGGCCTCGGGCCCCCTCGCCAGCATGTTCCACTACGCGCGGGAGTATTTTACTCTTCCGATGGTGGAGAAGAATGCCATTCATCTCAGCCATTCCCCGCACTATCGGGGCTACTCAGTCCTGGACGAAGAAGAGACTCAGGGATTCCCCGATCACAAGGAGACCCTCGATCTCGGTCTGGAAGCGCCCCTTCTCGATTCGGAGGTGGACTATCATGTCCTGCAGGGCCCGAACCAATGGCCCGCCGACTGGCCGGAATTCCGGCAGGCGAGCGAAACCTACCTCGAAGAACTTCGCACCGTCGGAGAACAACTCATGCGAACGCTGGCCCTGTCCCTGCAATTGGAAGAAGACACCTTTGCCCGGCACTTTGATCCCTCCTACTGCATGCTGCGTCTCATCGCCTACCCCCCGGTGATGCAGGGATCCCCCGAACGGCAGGGCATTGGCGAACACACTGACTTCGGATGCCTCACTATTCTGGCCCAGGACGGAGTGGGCGGACTCGAAGTGCGCTGCGCTGACGGGAGCTGGATCGCAGCCGATCCGAAACCCGATTGCCTGGTAGTCAATCTGGGCGACATGCTGGAAATCTGGACCGGACGCTATTTCATGGCCACGCCTCATCGGGTGAGCAGTCCTCGCGGCAGCTCCACGAGATATTCCATTCCGTTTTTCCTCGAGCCCAGCCTGGACACCGTTGTAACGCCCCTGCCTGCCCCCCGCCTCCCGCCCTTCGAACGGAATACCTACCGCGATCTCCCCACCGAACCCATCCTCTACGGTGAACACATGCTGAAGGCCTTTCGCCGGAGTTATCCCGGGATCAGGAACGGGCCCTGACCGAGCGTCCGCTCCTCCTCCCATGATCCGGACGAAAACGTTTGGAGCACGCTACCGCGCCACCTTCCTGCGCTTGAGAAGGACTACTGCATTGCCATCCGTCCGGATGTCGAGCCGGGCGAAGTCGGCCACATACTTCAGGACCTCGGCGACAGGAACGTTCTGGAGCTGGAATGTTACCGGCGTGGAGGGATCCACCCCCGGCCCGAGAAGAACATTGATCCCTTTCTTCCTGGAATCCAATTGTCGGCTCGCAGTGGCAATGTCGTCGATGACCTGGCGCAGTTCAGCCTCATCAAATTCAACCTTGGGCATCACAATCTCCGACGCTCGGCGCAGGGTCATGGGGTTTCCACGTTTGAGGAAGGCCTTAACCGTTGCCTTCGGGCTTCGGGGCACGATCCGGATGGCGTGTCGTTCCTCGCGGTAATCGAATCCCCCGAGCTCGGCGGCGTAGGCAAAGGCCACTCCCTTCGTCACATCGTGCAGCGTGAGAGTGACCCTGATCTCCTTCTTCATCCTGGGATCAACCAGGATGTTCCTGGTTTTCCCGGCAGCCCCTTCACGCAGGAAATCAATCAGGTCTTCCAGACTTGCCTCGTCGAACTCAACTTTCTTGATCCTGGCCGCCTGCGCGCACCCTTCGGCCGCGCTAAGCATGAGCACCGCAGCAACCAGAGTCACCG
>JAAZXD010000076.1:8859-10896 GCA_014240355.1 Roseibacillus sp.
GCACGCACATGGCTGACCCTACACGAGAATCCCTGATTTTCAATCCCACGTCCATGAAAGCACCGGGGAGAAAAACCCTCTATTCCCCCCGGAGATCGTAACAGACCAGCCGCGGACCAAAGGAGTTCCTGTTCACGTAGAGCAGTCCGCGACTCACGATGGGCACTCCCCAGGTCTCCGGAGCACGGAAAAGCTGTGTCTGAGAGAGAATCACTGCTCCCTTCGGAGAGAGGTTGAGCCAGAGGAGGGTTCCCTGTGCCCCCAGGCATAGGAATGCACCATCCACATGAAGCAGCCCGGCCCGTCCGAGTCGAGCACCCCGAATGTCAATGCCGTCCCGCCATCTTTCGCGACCGCTCTTGATTTCGTAACAGACGATTTCCGTGCCCGCCGTTCCATTCACTCCATAAAGGTATCCCTCATGGGCCACCGGAGTCGTGAACTGGCTGCCGAACCGTTCAGCCTTCCAGCGCAATCTGGCCTTCCCATCCGCCTCGAAGTCAACGAGGGCCCCCCCCTCGGTGTAGCTCTCGGTCACGAACACGGCGTTGCCCACCGGGACAGGGGAAGCCGCATTCACGGAAGCGAACATGCGTGCCCGCCACGGGAAGGCATCGTCCACCTTGCCGTTCTTGGGGTCGATACTGAGCAATCCCCCGGTGGGAGGATCAACCATCCCCCCGGCAAACACCAGAACCCGCTCCTTGCCATGCAGGGTGGCCGGAACCGGGGAGGCATAGCTGGCATGCCAGTTATACTTGGTGCTCCAGAGCAGCTTGCCGGTCCGTTTGTTGAATCCGCCCACACAGATCCTGCCACCCACATTGACGATGAGCTGGTCTCCGTGGACCAGCGGACAACCTCCCCGCCCGAAAAAGAGGGGAGCGGGGCCGTAATCCTCCTCCAGATTCTTTTTCCAGACGAGATTCCCGCTCTTGAGATCGAGGCAGTGCAGGTCACCACGCACGCCCACCGCGAACACGAGATCACCGTCGATCACCGGTCCCGAACGGGGTGCATCTTCCACCCCGAAGCTTGAAACCAGCCTGACCGGGTAATCGAACTTCCAGTAACGCCTTCCAGTCTCGGGGTGGAGACACTCAATCACTTCCCTGCCGTCCAGGGCATGGATCATCACGAGGTATTCACCAGCCACCACCGGAGGGGCGTGGCCCGTACCGCGCTTCACTTCCCACACTGCCTTGAGTCCCTCCTTCGGAAGCGGTCGAAGCAATCCAGTTTCCTTCGAATGCAGATCGTGACGGGGTCCCAGGAAACGCGGCCAGTCCTCAGTTGAAGCTCCCGCGGGGAGCGCCTTGGGCGAACCATGGTAAGTGAGGCGATCGAAGGCCACCGCCTCCGGCTCGGCCAGAACCAGCGGGACTCCAGCTGCCAGCAGAACGGGTTTCAGTAATTTACCGATCATCCTTACCGGGAGTTTCTCTCATATTGCCCCGGAATTCGAAGAGCCAAATATCGGGAGAGCGTTGCCGGTTGGCAGATCCCGCCGTCTCTCCCTCTCGCAAATCGGGCGGGGAGATCTTCCCGCCCGGACAGAAGGACCTTAAAATACCGTCCCAAGGGCATCTGCCACCGATTCAGCGCCGGGGCCGAACCGTAAAGGAGGAGGCCTCGCTGAACGGACCGGACCGCGACTTGTGCAACTCGGTGATCATTTCCTCCGACTGATAGGGCGTGATCCTGGCAATCTCAGCCGAATCGCGCCGATTCCAGAGTTGCACTTTCCACCAGCAGGTCCGGCCTGCGGCGAGCGTCGGGCCATCGTAGATCACCTTCCGTTCCGTGCTCGTGACCTTTCCGCTGTCCCACAGGTCGCCCTCACCACGATCAAGGAGGGTCTTGCTGCTGGCCACCAGAAGGCGATAGGCCACCTGTTCCTGTGTCCACCCACTGGAGAGAGCCTGCCAGCTGAATTGCGGAACAGCTCCCGAGTTGTCACACCCGGGCTCCTGGACCCGCAGACCCAATCGCCTGACAATCGGAGCAAAGGGATCCCCGGGCCGCCTGCCGAGATCG